>DATIGQ010000039.1 GCA_035454605.1 Terriglobales bacterium | reverse complement strand
GGACGTTCCAGCACCAGGGGGAGGAAGCATGCGCCTTCGTATTGCGTTTCTGGCCTGGCTGCTGTTGCAAACTGCGGCCTTCGCCCAGCGCGGAGGCGCCCAGGCCAACTATCCTTTCGCCACCATCCGCCACGCTTGCGGTCCCACCGACGGCCCCGCGCTCCAAATCACGCTTACCAAGGTGCCGAATCCGGGGAAGAACTCCGCCCGGCTCTTCATCACGCTGTACGGGGACTTACCGCAAGCTCCGTTGACCCAGCCGCGTCACTTCGACCTGGGACCGCGGGCGGCGGGCGACGCGGTGCGCTGCCCGAAGCCCAACGCTTGTGAGACTGCGGAGCGAGGTAGCCTGGTGCTCGAACGCCTCGACGGCAACGGCGCTCAGGGCAGCTATGGACTCCACTTCAAGGACGGTTCCCAGGAGCGCGGCCGCTTCAAAGCGGCGTGGAAGGAGATTCGCGAAGCCTGCGGCTGAAACCTGCCTGCTGCCGCCCGGCTCCTGCCTCACTGCACGATCTCATTTGCCTCCGCCTCCCACATGGCCTCGAACGCCTGTTGGAAGGCGCGCACCTGGGCAGGATCGTTGGTGAAATGGGCGTTGTTGTCCTGGCGTTTCAGCCCGGCAGCGGACCAGTTGGCGCTGCCGTCGCGCAAGAGCGCGCCGTCCACCAGGTAGGATTTCAGGTGCATAAGGTTGCGGCGGCCGCTGGCCTTGACGCGGATCTGGATGTTCGCCTGCCCGCGCAGCAGGTCGGTGGTCGAGGCATCGCGGTAACGCGCCGCGTTTTCCTGTTCCTGCTGGTACTGCGAGCGGTCACGATACAGCCGGATGCGCACCCCGCGCTCTGCCAGTCCGGCCAGCGTTTCCGCGATGTACTTGTCGGTAAAGGCGTACATGGCGATATCCAGGCTCTGCCGGGCGCTTTGCAGTCGGTCCAGGTCCAGCCGCTCCAGGTTCTCGCCGGGCGAGAAATGATTCTCACTCAGGACCTGTCCGGGCCGCGCCTCATCCAGCGGCCGCGCCTGCCGCTCCAACCGGAGTTGGTGATAGCTGTACGCGCCCAGGGCCAGAATCGCCAGCACCGCTACGACGGAACTCGACTTTCTGCTCGCCATTCCGACCCTCTGCCGCCTCCTTGGTGAAACCTTCGTGTCCTCGGTGGTCAGCTTTTCTCCGGAAACTCGAAACTAGAGACTGGAAACTACCGGAAGTGTTCCCACCCCTTCGGCTTCAGCGCTTTGCGCCGTCCCTGGCCATCGGCCAGCCATATCTTCCCTCCGGAGACAACCTCCCCGATGCGCGTCACCGGAACGCCCGCGATTCTCTTCGGCACCGGCCGGCGGGAGGTGAACAGCAGTTCGTAATCGTCGCCGCCATGCAAAGCGAAGTCCAGACCAGCCCTGACCTCAGGCCGCGGAATGCTCTCTGCCGCCACCACCGCCCCGATCCCGCTCTCCCGGCACAGGTGCTCCAGGTCGGTCGAGAGCCCGTCGCTCACATCGATCATGGCCGTGGCCAGCCGCCACTGCCTCAACACCAGGCCGATCTCAAGCCGTGGCGAAGGGAAGAAATGTGCCGCGGCCGCTTTCGAGCGCGGTTTCCCGTGGAAGCTGCCGCGGCGAAGCTGGTCCAGCACAGCCGCCGCCCGGCCCAGTTCCCCGGTCACATAGAGGGAGTCGCCCGGGCGCGCTCTCGACCGCAGAATCGCCCGTCCTCTTGGCACCTGTCCGACCAGCACGATGTCGCAAACCACCCCGCGAGGCGACTCAGACGTATCCCCGCCGGCCAGCCTTACGCCGAACCGGCGTGCCAGGCGAAGCAGGCCCTCCAGGAAGCGGTCCACCCAGGACTGTGGCAGCTTCGGCGGTAGGCCGAGGGATAGGAAGGCCCCGACCGGCTCGCCACCCATGGCGGCTATGTCGCTCAATCCTCGCGTCAGACAGCGGTGCCCCACCGACTCCGGCGGATGCCAGTCCCGCCGGAAGTGCACGCCCTCCACCGAAAGGTCGGTCGTGACCAGGGTTTCAAAGCCGGACGGGATCCGCAACCGCGCGCAGTCGTCCCCAATGCCCTGGAGGATTCCGGCGCCACGCCCGCGCAGGCTGCTGCGACGGCGAATGCGCTCGATCAGGAATTTTTCTGTGAGCGGCAAGCGCCCATTATAAGTAAGAGGTAACCTCGGCAGCATGTCTCGGAATGGCCACCCGGCCGGCCTGCCGCTGGCCGACCGTCCACTGGTACTAACTCCCCTAAGGTCTTGGGTCTAGGGAAGTTTTCTGCACTTCGTTGTTGACACCGATTGGCCGCCTTGTTAGCCTTGCCCCGCCGTTCCCAAAGCCCAGGAACGGCCAACGTTTGGTCCAAAGACGGAAGCCCACCGAACCTGCTCGTGGAGCTTCCAGGAGACGCGGAAGCGCCGCCGGCGGAAGTGAAGGGCGGTCCCTCCGCAATCCTCGAAGACGAGTCCTTAACGGGAGAAGTACCTTTTGCGGAAGCGTTTATACATCCTGCTGGTAACCCGCGACTCGGACGGCGAACTGAAGAAGATTCCTATTCCCCTTCATTATCTCTACGTGTTCCTGGCCGGTGCCCTTATCGGCATGTTCACCGTCACCGGAATGGCCGGTTCCTACACCCGCATGGTGATGAAGGTGGCGCGCTTCAACCAGTTGCGGACCGAGAAGCAGGCGCTCGAAAGCCGCTACGAAAAGCTGGAGCGCGTGGCCCAGGAGAAGGAGTTGCAGGTAGCCTCCTTGGGTTCCCTGGCCAGCGAGGTTTCAGTGCTTTACGGACTGAAGACCGACCCTGTGCTCACCGAGCCTTCCGGGCCCGAGTTCACCGATGAGCAGTTCGCCACCTCGCTCGACCGCCTCTACCAGCTCAAGACTTCAGCCATGAGTGGCGCCACCTCTCTGGCCATCGGCTTCAATTTCGGTCCGCGGGGCGGAGCCACGGTTGCAGACTGGCTTCAGCTCGCCGCCGCGCCGCACCTTTGGCCGGTGGAGGGCCGTGTGACCGGCTCTTTCGGCGAGCGTCGCGACCCGTTCAATGGCGAGGGAGCCTTCCACAGCGGCGTCGACATCTCTTCCTGCTACGGATGCCCGGTAGTGGCGCCGGCTGCCGGCATCGTGCTGTTCGCCGACACCATGGCCGGGTACGGCCGCATGGTGGTGCTGATGCACGGCAACAACATCTCCACCCGCTTCGGGCACATGTCGGGCTTCGCCGTCATTCCCGGGCAAAGCGTGCGCCGCGGCGATGTCATTGGCTACGTTGGGCTCAGTGGCCGCTCTACCGGTCCCCACGTGCATTACGAGGTCCGCATCCTCGACGCCCCGGTCAATCCTTACAAGTACCTGCGCACCACCCTTGCCCACTCCTCGGTCGGCACTGGGGACTCGGGCTCGTAGCTGCCGCTCACGGTTTAGACTCTTTCGCCGCTCCCAGCGGTCAGAATGCCAGTGTCAGACCCGCCGTAGCGATCAGCGTTGCTGCCCACACCACGTCCAGGTTGAACCACGCCTTGCGCAAGAGGCCGACGCCCAGCTTCTCGAACACCACGGCTGCGGCCAGGGCCGTGACCACCAGGTAGCCTGCGCCGTGCACCAGCGTCACCATCAGTCCGGTCATCACGCCGGAGTTCGCCGCCTGCATGGCGTGATGCGCATGTCCGCCGGCTTGGTGCGCCGCGATCCCCAGGAACAGCGGCAGCACCATCAGCCCGGCGCCGTGGGCGGTGGCCATGAGGAACGACCATACGGTCAGGTCCTTCATGTCCACCTTCATGCCCACCCAGCGCGGATGCCGATGACGGAACAGCCGGTAGATGCCCAGCGTGAGCAACACGCCTGCCACCATCCAGCGTAGGACCTCCAGCGGCAGCATGCGTCCCAGCGCGGCGGCCACCAGCAGGGCGGCCACGATGGCCAGCCCGTGCCCCACGCCCAGCGGGAGCATGGCTCGCCACACCGCGCGGCGGCGCTTTTCCTGCATGCCCAGCGCCACCGCGAACAGCCACCCCATGCCCGGGTTCACTCCGTGGAACGCGCCCAGCAGCAGCAGCCCCGTCCACGTCATGGTCACACCGTCCGTCATCATCCACCTCACGAGAAGCAGTAGGAATCGGAGGAAGCGTCGCCGCCCTCCAGGTGCACCTGGTGCGGGCGCAGGTCGGTTTCCAGCAGGAACCGCTTGTCCAGTTCCATGCCGCCCTGCTTGCCCACGTCCAGCTTCACCATCCAGCCGCGGATGCCGTCGGGATAGAACTGCTCGTCCCAGCTGGCATACAGCGAGTTGGTCAGGTAGACACGCTTGCCGTCCCGGCTCAACTCCACCATCTGCGGTCCGCCGTTCAGCGCCTTCTTGGGCTGCGCGGGATGCGCTGCGCGCTTCACGATGCCGCCGATCCGCACCGAGCCGGTCTTCACCGGATTGAAGGGATCCGAGACGTCGTACTGCAACAGCTCCCCGGTGCCCCAGCAGGAGACGTAAAGGAAGCGGTCGTCGAGCGACAGGTTGATGTCGGTCACCAGCGGCGGCACGGCGCCGAATCCCTTCAGCAGTGGGGGCAGATCCTCGGCGGCGGCCGGCTCAGCGGGGATCTCGATCACCTTGCGGATCTTCCACTGCCCGTTGCCGTTCGACCCTTCGCGGTACCACAGCCAGACCGAAGCCGAAAGGTCCTTGAGCGAGGTCACGACGCCCACGAATCCGTAGGTTTCGGTCGGGTCGTGCGCCGGACGCAGCTCCAGCACCATCTGCTGCTCGGCGCCCAGGTCGAGCACCTGCTGGTGGGTGCGGCGACGCAGGTCCCACACGTGCAGAGCGTGGCCGTATTTCCCGCCCATCAGCAGCTCGGGAATCACGCCATTCTCCACCATGTCGGGCGTGCCCCACTCGCTGGTGATCATGGTGTCGTGTCCCAGGTGCCACCAAAAGTCGTACGCCAGGTGCTGCGGGCCGCGATCCTTCTCCCATCGTCCTTTGATGTCGAAGTTTTCGGCGTCCAGCATGAAGATGCCGCCCGGCCCCTTGCCCTCCGCCGACCCCAGCGCGTTCATGTAGATGCCGTCGGGACCGCAGTGCGAGGTGTGCGCGCGGCTGTAGCCGGTCTTCTTCAAGACCTCTTCCGGCTCGATCACTTTTGCCAGCTTCGGGTTCTTGGGGTCGGGCTTGGTGTCCACAATGTGGATGCGCGACGAGCGCAGGCCCGGCACCACCAGGTAGCGCCGCTCCATGTGCGGATGCGGCGAAGACGGGCACAAGCAGGAGCTGCACGCGTTCCAACCGAAGTGATGCAGCTCGTCGCCCGCGTTGGGCATGTCCAGCTGGCTGAGAATCTGCCCGTAGCTCTTGGATTCGGGATCCAGGTCTACTACCGCTAGCGCGTCCGGGCGCTTGCGTGCCGGATCCATCTGGGCCAGGTAGCCCAACTTCTCCGGCACTGCTTCCATCGCCATCTTGGGCGAGGGATAAAAGGTCTGGTCAGGTTTCCAGTTCATGAATGTCTCCTCCTCAGTTCCTGGTTTCGGTTAGGGCGTCCTCGAGTGCGTTTTCGAAGGCAGCCTGAACGTTTCCCCTGCTCTCGGCCGTGGTGGGGTCGATGATGTTGCGCACCTCCGAGATCCGGTTGGCCGGAAATCCGCCGCGCTGGGCATGCTCCCGGATGGCTTCGGCGTCCGGGGCGATATAGATGCAATACAGCTTGTGGTCGGTCACGTAGCTCGTCACCCACTGGATGCTTCGTCCCAGTTGGTCGATGACCTCGCAGGAATGCTGGGAGATTGACTGGAGTTCGGCGCTCGAAAGCTCGCCCACCCCTTTGATTTCCCGTTCGATGACGTATTTCGGCACGGCCTTGCTCCTCCTCGGCTTCTTCAGTTTCGGTTTCGCCCTCGCTATCCGCCGGACTACAATGTCCCGGTCAGCGTGAGCACGAACCACGCGACCGATTAGGCCCCAGGTTGGCCTGTGGCGTCCTTTAGCTGGCGTGTAACTTTCCTGAGTTTTTTCTGGAATGGGCTAACTGTTGGCGCACCAATCGGTTGCGGAGCTTCTGTCGATATCTGACCATCCCCGGGTGAGCAGATCCGCGAGCCCTGAGTGCTGTGGGGTGAATCTGAAATGACCGGCATGTCCAGCCGGATCTACGAGTTCGGGCCCTTCCGCCTCGATATCCGCGAGCGCCAGCTTCTGCGGGGCGCCGACCCCATCCCTCTGCGCGCCAAGGTTTTTGACACTCTGGCCGTATTGGTTCAGAACCAGGGTCGCCTGCTCTCTAAGGACGAGCTCATGCAAGCCGTCTGGCCTGACGCGGTGGTGGAAGAGAACAACCTGAACCACAACATCTCCGTGCTGCGGAAGGCGTTGGGCGAGAAGGCGACCGGCCAGGTGTATGTCGAAACCGTGCCGCGGATCGGCTATCGCTTCGTGGCGGAGGTTCGACCGGCGACCGCCGCGCCGCAAACAGTTCCGTCTTTCGCGCCCCCGGCACGGCCTCGTTTGCAGGCGGCGCCACCCGTATTCCTCGAGCGCGATCTCGAACTCCGCCAGCTTCATCAGTGGCTGGACGAGGCTCTTTCGGGTTCGCGTCGAGTCGTTTGCATCGCCGGGGATGCCGGCCTCGGCAAGACCACGCTCGTGGACGCTTTCCTCGAACAGGCTGCGGAGAAGAAGAGCCCTTGGATCGCCTACGGCCAGTGCCTCGATCACCATGGCGAAGGCGAGCCGTATATGCCGGTGCTGGAGGCGCTGGGGCGGCTGTGCCGCGGTCCCGAGGCTGCGCAAGTGGTCGCTCTGCTCGAGCGCCACGCTCCCAACTGGCTGCTGCAGATGCCCTGGTTGGTGGGCGCGGGAGAGGCCGAAGCCCTGCAGAAGCGATCAGTCGGCGCCAACCGCGAGCGCATGTTGCGCCAGGGAGTGGAAGTCCTGGAAGCCCTTGCCGCCGTCCGGCCCCTGGTGCTGGTGTTCGAGGATCTTCACTGGGCCGATTACTCTTCGCTGGACCTGCTGCTCCGCCTCGCACGGCGCCCCGAACCGGCGCCCCTCATGCTGATCGCCACCTTCCGCCCGGCGGAGGCGGCCGCCGCCGATCACCCTCTGCACGCGGCGGTGGAGGATATGAAGGCTCGTGGTTTCTGTCGAACCCTGGCTCCGGCCATGCTCACCGAAGCGGCTGTCGCGCAGTACCTGGGTGCCCGCCTCCCCGGCTCCAGCCTTCCTCAAGGATTGGCGCATCTCCTGCATCAGCGTACCGAGGGGAATCCTCTGTTCGTGGGCACCCTGCTGGATTTCTGGGTCGCCCAGGGAGCGGTGGTGGAGTCAGACGGCGGATGGCGTCTGAAGACCAGCTTGGACGAGCTCGCTTCCGGCGTGCCGGAAAGCTTGCGCCAACTCATCGAGCAGCAGCTGGCGGCGCTCGAGCCCGGGGACCGCGAGGTCCTTGCTGCCGCCAGCGTTTCCGGCATGTCCTTCTCGGCCGCCGCCGTCTCCGCCGCGCTTGAACTGCCTGCCGAAGTAGCCGAGGCCCGGTGTGCGGCTCTGGCCCGCCGCGGCGCTTTCTTGCGCTCTGCCGGCGTCGAGGAATGGCAGGACGGCACGGTGGCCGCCGCCTTCACCTTCCGCCACAGCCTGTATCAGGCAACGTTGTATCAGCGCGTTCCCGCCGGCCGCCGCGTTCGCCTGCACCAGTTGATCGGTGAACGTATGGAAGCGGCTCTCGGCTCACGCGCCCACGAGCGGGCCGCGGAACTCGCTGAGCATTTCACCGAAGGGCGCGATGCGCGGCGCGCCATGCACTATCACCAGGTCGCGGCGGAGAACGCTTTCAGTCGCAGTGCGTTCCGCGAAGCCATCGCCCACTTGCAGGAAGCGCTCGCGATGGTGCGCCGTCTCCCCGACCTGCCAGAACGCCGCCGCGCGGAACTCGAGGTGCTGGCCGCCTTGGGACCTGCTTTGGCTTTCACGCGTGGCTGGGGTGACCGCGAAGCGGAATCGGTCCTTCGCCGCGCCCATGAACTTGGCATGGAGGAGGACATTCCGGGGTGCTACCCGGCTGTCTTTTGGCTGGCGGGCATGTTCGAACTGCGCGGGCAATACCGCCAGTCCCAGGCTTTGCTCGAACAACACGTTGCCCGGCAGCCTTCCGGCGAGCGGCACACACCCACCGAATCCCATGAGCTGCTGGCCTGTTCGTTTTACCACCAGGGAGTCTTCGAAGCCGCGCTGGAGCACGCAGATCACGGTGTCTCCCTGGGCGATCCCTATTCCTCTATTCCCGCAGCCATCAGTGAGAGCACGACCGTGGCCTGCCACGACTGGGCGGCTCTTGCGCTCTGGTTCTTGGGCTATTCCGACCAGGCATTGCAGCGCGCTGAAAAAGCGCTCCTCCTCGCGGCCGATCCTGCTTTTCTGTTCAGCCTGACCCACGCTCGTGCCCAGGCGGCGCACTTGCGCCAATTGCGCCGTGAGCCGTCTCTAGCTAAAGAGTGGGCTGACGCCGCGGTCTCCCTCGCCTCCGAGTATGGCTTTCCTTATCCTTTGGGCCTCGCTACCGTGGTGCGCGGATGGGCGCGCGCCATGCTGGGAAGCGGTGAAGAGGGTCTCGCGGAAATCCATCGCGGCATGGAAATCTGCCGCGCTGCCGGAGTGGAGTTGGACCGCCCCTACTTCCTCGGCCTGTTGGCCGAGGCTGCCATGCAAGCCGGCAGGTTCAAGACGGCGGCGCAGGCTCTCGCAGAGGGCCGGGCTCTGGCGGAGGCGGCGCGCAGCTTCTTCTATGAGGCCGAGCTCGTACGCTTGCAGGGCGAGTTGGCGCTGGCCTCAGGCATGCCGGGAGAGCCGGAGGCGCGCTTCCGCCAGGCGCTGGAAGTGGCGCGCCGGCAGGGCTCTCGCGCGCTCGAGCTGCGTGCGGCCACCAGCCTCGCCCGTCTGCTCCGCAATTCCGAGGCGAATGCTTCGCTGGCCGAGGTGTTGGGCTGGTTCAAGGAAGGCTTCGATACGCCGGACCTGCGCGCCGCTCGCGAATTGCTGGACGAGCGCGTTCCGGCTGCAGTGTCTCCGGTTCGCGAGCGTCCCACGACCTGAAGGAACATGCCCGCCGCTTATCAGTTCGGTCCTTTTCGTCTCGACGTTCCCGAGCGCCAGCTTCTGCGCGGCGCCGACTCCATTCCCCTGCGCGCCAAGGTGTTCGACACCCTCGCTCTGCTGGTGGAGAATCACGGCCGCTTGCTCACCAAGGACGAGCTCATCAAGGCCGTCTGGCCCGATTCCGTCGTGGAAGAGAACAACCTGAACCACAACATCTCCGTGCTGCGCAAAGCCTTGGGAGAAGGAGCCACCGGCCAGGCCTATATCGAGACCGTTCCCCGCGTGGGTTATCGCTTCGTGGCCGAAGTAGAAGAGGTGGCCGACGAGCGGACCCCCGCCCCGGCGGCGCCCTCGGCGGTTCCGCTCCCGGTTCGCCAGGAAATCCGTTTTTGCACCGCGCCCGATGGCGTGCGCATCGCCTATTCCACCGTGGGCTCGGGAGCGCCGCTGGTGAAGGCGGCCAACTGGCTCAACCATCTCGAGTTCGAATGGCAAAGCCCCATCTGGAGTCACTGGATCAGCGAACTCGTCCGCCATCACACCGTCGTCCGCTATGACGAGCGCGGCAACGGACTCTCCGATTGGAGCGCCGAAGACCTTTCCTTCGAATCCTGGGTGCGCGACCTGGAAACGGTGGTGAACGCAGCCGGCCTGGAACGCTTTGCCCTGTTAGGCATTTCCCAGGGAGGCGCTGTGGCCTGTGCCTACGCCGCCCGTCATCCCGGAAAGGTCAGCCACCTGGTTCTCTATGGCGCCTTCGCCCGTGGCTGGATGCACCGCGGCTCTCCGGAGGAGATTGAGCGCCGCGACGCCATGATGACCCTGACGCGCCTCGGCTGGGGCACGGACAATCTCGCTTTCCGCCAGCTTTGGACCGCCCACTTCATGCCCGAGGCCACTCCTGAACAGGCGCAATGGTTCAGCGACCTGCAGCGCGTCACAGCTTCTCCGGAGAACGCCGTCCGCCTGATGACCGAAGCCGGCCACATTCAGGTCGTGGACCTCCTGCCGCAGGTCCGCGTGCCCGCCATCGTCCTACACTGCGAGCACGAGAATGCCGTACCCTTCGCCGAAGGACGCTTGCTCGCGGCTTCCATCCCCGGCGCCCGCCTCGTCCCTCTGCCCGGACGCAACCATCTCGTCCTGCCTGCTGAGCCTGCCTGGCCCCTCTTCCTCCAAGAACTCGGCGCGTTTTTGGGCTGGGAAACTGAATCCTGAGAGCGACTGGGTTCGTCGCGCTTTCTGAGGACTGAGGACTGGGGACTGAGGACTGAGGACTGAGGACCGAGGACTGAGGACTGAGACCTGAGGACTGAGAACTGGTTTACTTCCCCGCCGGCTTCTCCTCCACTGCCGGCGCCGGCGGAGCTGCCGGTTCGCCCAGGGCTTTCTTCAGCAGAGCCTGTGAGAGCGACGCGGTCACGACGGCGCGTTGCTGCTCCTGCCGCACCTCGACGCTCTGGATCAGCGCCTGCAAATCGGGATCGGCGACTTGCGCCCCCCACAGGTTGCGGTAGAGCGTCAGCAGGTTGGTGAGCTGGTCGCTCACTTGCCGGGCTTCGACCTCGCTTCCCGCATGCGCTTCCACCCGCAACTGCACATCGCCCAGCAGGAAGCGCAGCGATCCCACCCAGGCGACGCCTGCCGGCAGCGTCAATTCGAGCGGCCCGCCCAGCGCCACCGGTTGCTTCCCCTCGCTCCAGCGGGCCATCGCCCACACCAGGCTCCCGCGCGGCACTCTAGGGTAGTACTCGCGCACCAGCGCCGGCCCCGCGTACGGGGCCGCTCTCGCCTTATAGTGGTCGATGATGTCGCGGATGGGCTGCCCGCTCTCCGCATTCGACACCGCCACCGTGTCCACGCCCAGGATGGCGGCCCGCACCGTGCGTTCCTCGCTGGGGATCAGCAGGATCTCGAGGTCGCGATACTTCTCCGAGGCCACCGCCAGCTTCTTCAGGTAGGCGGCCAGCTTCGCCGAATCGTAGCGCCCGACGAACACGTGCGAGAAGCGAGTCTCCCCTTCTGCTTCCGCCGCCACGGCTTCCTCTGGACGCGTGCCTCTTCCGCGGGCGCCTTTGTTGTCGCCCGTCGTCGCCCCGGTCCGCGCTGGGGGCGCCGCGGGCGCGTGCACCGCTATCGACATCTCGTCCAGGTCGCGCTCGAAGCGGATTCCCGTCGCCTGCACGAAGGTCTTGTACTCTTCTTCCGGGACCGACTCCGAGAACCCTTCCATCGCCCCCAACCGCCGCATCAGGCGAAAGTTCACATGCACCACCGCCTCCGCATCCGGCAGCAGTTGCACGGATTCTGGCGGCGCCTTCTTCCGCATCACCACTACCGCCGCCAGCGCTGCCACCACCAGCAGCACCGCCAGCGCGATGATCAGCCTACGCCGCCGGCGCATGGTGGCTTCCTGTTCTTAGGTGAGGGTCGGAGGATGAAGGATTACAGGCCAAAGAGAGCGGCGCTCCACGGACCGGGCGTCCGCGGAGCCCATCTTAACACTTGCACCGACGAGAGACCGCAGGGCTGCCTCGCGGCCTACCCGCGGCCAGAACTCTTATTGCTGCAGCGCGATGTCCATCGAGAAGGTCATGTCGTACAGACCCAGGTCGGTTGCTGCATCGCCGAAGGGGATACTCACGCACGCGTTCGTTCCCGTCATCGTCCAAGCCCCTGTGTTCACGGTAATGGCGCGGGCTCGGCGGAGCAGTTGGTGGTAGCACCGGTAGCGTTAGCAAATCCTCTGGTGACGGCAAACTGGCCGTCGCATGTGACCTGGTCGGGATTGTTTCCGCTCACCGTTGTGGCGGTGCGAAACCAGGCCAGCGACTGGTCCCCGATGCGGATACCGTGCCCGGTGTTCCCCGTAATGCTGGAGTTCTCCAGGCGTCCCACCGAACCGGTTTCCAACCGCAGCCCGTCCAGCCCGTTTCCACTGACCGTGGAGGAGCTGATCCGGACGGTCGAGTTGACCGCTGCCCGAATCCCATTGCCGACATTGTTGTGAATCACGGGAGAGATGAGGCTTGACCCCAGGCCGGCGTTGAGGAAGCTGTGCTCCTCGACCACAATCCCGGACGCGCCGTTGTTTTCGATGACCCCGCCCAAGAGGGTCAGTTCGGAGGCGCCGATAACCAACACGCCCCGCCCAGGGTTGTTTCTGATGGTCCCGCCGTTGAGGGTGGCCTTGCTCCGGTCGGTCACGAAGAATCCCACCGAGGTGGCATCCTCCACGGTAACGTTGGTTAGGAAGCAGGTGGAATCAATGCCGCATACGAGCGCGAGGCTGCCGGTAGCGGTCACGGTGAAGTCTCTTATCGTGAAACCTGGCGAATCGATGGCTTGGAGGCTTCCATGGATGGTTGCGGCGGGGTTCCCGGCCATGGTGAGCCGTTGGAAACTGACCACGACCACGTCTTCGTTACACGTTCCTGAGACCTGCAGAGTGTTGGGCACTGCCGGATTGAGCAATGCCAGCGCTGCATTGATGGAGTTCTTTTTCGGATCGTCGCAGTTGACGCTGGTTACGCCTGCCACGGCAGGCTGGACAGACAGCAGAGAAGAAAAGAGCAGCAGCAGTGCAAAGCGAGAGCGTGGTTTTTTCATGGCTATTTTCCTCTTCCATCTCCGTTTATTCAGTTTCCGGGACGATGCGTACCGTGTCCTGGCCGACCACGTGTTCTCCTGCCGAGGTTTGGGCCCGCAAAATCGCGGTTTCGCTGATGTCGCAGCCGTCCATCAGGAAATCGATGGTGGGAATGTGGCAGACCATATCCGTGTCACCGTCGCTGTCCACGTCCTCCAGATGGCACATGCTTTGGCCCTTCTTTCCCACTACCTTGGCCTTAACCCCATTGAGTTCCACGGTGCTGGGATCCACGGTCGTGGCATCGAATTCCTCCGTGGAGAGGATGGCGAGAGGTATGACCCCGCGGCTGTTGCAGCCGATGTTGTTGGGGAAGCTGCCCGGCTTGATGTCGATGAGAACCGCAGTCTCTACCGTTACGACCACAGTGGCCTTGAAGTCGAGGGCCACAGCGCTGCTGAAGTTGTGCAAATCGACATAGAGATAGTTCAAGCCCGGCAGGAAGCAGCTGGTTTGGGTGGTCGAGAATTGTTCCGCAGGGTCCTGAAAGTTGGCGACAACCTCAGCGAACGTCTGTTGTCCAACGTTACAGGCGTTGAGCAGGATGGTGGCTACGTTGTCGGCGTGCACGTCGATGGTGAAGCTGGGGTTGGAGTAGTCCACCGGCAGGGTGAAAGGGATGCGGTATCGCACCGAGTCGCCGAATGGACCCGAGCTCAGGAAACTGCAGCTCCAATTAATGTAGTTGGTACCGGCGATCGGTCCTGAATAGTTTGGATGCTTGTTGACGATGCAGGCATGGCCGGGCCAGGTAACGCCGTCGTCCAGTGAGTACTCCACTGCCGGGTCGCCGGAACCTATACTGCCGTTGCCGCTCATCAGGGTGATGGTTTGTGTGGTTTGGGCCGCGCCAGATGAAACCAGCGCCAGTTGGGCCAGTACCAGCAGGATACAGAATCGCCTTGAATTCATGGGAGTGTTCCTTCTCTTTCCGGGCCAATCGGCCCTGTGAATTTCCGACACGGCGCGGCACTTACCCACCCAGGCCACCTACTGCTGCAGCGCGATTTCCATCGACGGTCATGTAGTACAAGCCCAGGCCACCGGCATTGCCGCCCTGAGCCTCTGCCTGTCCCCTAAGGAGCCGGAACCAGCGTGACCTGCAATCCAACGTCTTCCAGGTAGGTGGTGGACCAGGTTCTGTTCAGGCTGTCCTGCGACTTCCGGAAACAGCCGTTCTTACCGCTGATTTCCCAGCGGGCACAGGTCGCTCTAGCCCCGGTGCCGGCTTCGGCGGTGCATACCACCTTCGCGGGTTCCGCGCGCACGTCGTTGCATCGCCACACTTCAAGCACGTGCTCGGGCCTCGAATAGATGAACCTGCGGCTGAAGCCTCCGCTGTCGGCTGTCAAGTGGGCATAGAGGTGGGCATAGCGCTCGCCCTGCGACATCCTCATGCTCCGGATGTCGAGTGCGGTCTCACCCGACGTCGTCCAGTCGCCGATGATATTTCCGTCGGTATCCCGGGTGATATTTCCGTCTGCATCCCGCGGCGGAAAGAACTCCGAGCCGCTCTGCAGGAAGGCAACCTCTGGGCCGTTGATGTTGTCGCAGCTCGCGCCGCAGGCGCTCAGGTCAATGTTGATCACACGCCCGTTTGGATTCAGCTTTCCCAGGTCCAGGCGGAAGCGTCCGGCGCCGGGCTTGCCCAGCGTTACCTGGCCATCCACTCCGTGAAGGTAGGAGGCCGAGCGGCTGTCGCTGGTGATCTCGTTCCCGGCGTTGAGGAAAGTGGCCAGCAGGTACAGTGGTCCCGTGCTACCACCGCCTCCCTTCTTCTGGAAGGCAGAGGCCGTGAGCCCGAATCCCGCCACCAACGTCAACAGCAGCAGGAGCGCGCCTAAACGCTTTGGAACGACGCCGAATCCCATCGCCGTTACTTCCCATCTTTGCCGACCATCAGCTAACCTCGTGGTCTTGTTCATGACCGATTTCCTCCTTGTCCCGTGTTTGCTTTTTCTCGAACGCCAAAGAAAAGGCCGCCGGTCGGGCAGTGCCCGCGCCGACGGCCTCTGAGTGCTTCAGTCAGCCGAAGCGAAATCCGGTTTCGTTTACGAGGTAAACCTGACTTTCTTCTTGGTTACCTCCGCCAGGACTGGCAACCCGTCCTGGATCTTCAAGTTCTCAATTTCTCCATGCTGCAGTTCTTCGCAAAACCTCAGGAAGTTGCGCCAGGGAGCGCGCAGGCCGTTGCTTGCGGAAATGCTGGCGTCCCCAGCGCTGAGTCTCGTTCTTGTAATTGGGTCTTTCATCACGGTTACGGTTTGCGCCCGGCCCTGCCTCTCCCTAGGGAGCCGGAACCAGGGTCACCTGGAATTCAACGCCCTCTACGAATTCGGTCGTCCAGGTTTTGCCCTCGGATTTTCGGAAACAGCCTTTCCGACCGCTCACTTCCCAGCCGACACAGGTCCCATTGCCATCTTCGGCCGTGCAAACCACCTTCGCGGGTTCGGCCCGCATGTCGTTGCAACGCCAGGCCTCATGAATGTGCTCGGGCCGCGAAAAGTTGAATCGCCGCCCAGCCCTTCCGTCGCTGGCCAAATTTGCATACACATGCGCATACCGCACCCCGTCTGCGATTTTCATGGTCCGCAGGTTCAGCGCGATATCCCCTGACGTAGTCCAGCCGATGATGTTTCCGTTCTCATCCCACTGAGCGGGAATGAACTCCGAACCGCTCTGCAGGAAACCAACCAGTGGTCCGTCCATGTAGTCGCAGGGGGCGCCACACGCGCTCAGATCAATGTTGATCTGCCGCAGGTTGGAATTGAACGTCCCCAGGTCCAGCCGGAAGCGTCCCACGTCAGCCTTGCCCAGTGTCACCTGACCATCCACACCGTGCTTGTAGGGGGAGCTGTTGTCGCTGGTGATCTCGTCGGTGATCTGGTTGGTATCGGGATCCCGAGCGTCCCGGAAGGTGGCCACCAGGGCCAGTGACGAATCACCACCCCCCGCCTTCTTTGCGCCCAGCTCGCCCTTGGCGACCACGCTGAACAGTTCCGTGCCCTTGCCGGTGCGGCCATCGGAGTTGCGCACCTTGACGTCGAACTTGGATATGGTGGCCCCTTCGGCAACGTCAATGTTGGCAACCAGTTGGCTGGGGCTGACGAAAGTCGTGGTGTTCACCGTTACGCCCCCGCTATCGATTTCGTTGCCGGTCACCAGGAAGGTGGCCACCGCCCCGTTTTTGAAACCCTTACCCTTGATGCTGACATTAAGGTTGACCGTGCCCTGCTCGGCCGCCGGAGGATTGGCGGAGCTGACTTGGATGGTCTGGGCCGCGGCAGGCATGAGGCTGCCGGCCGTCGCAACCACGCAGAACAGAAGAATCGGTAAAGCTAGGAGACCGCCCACCTTGTCCACGCCACCCATGGTGTTTCCCTCCGCCCGGTGGCCGCAGGGAGCGGCCAGCGGGTCTCTGAAGCAGGACCTTGCTGCACTTACACGGACGCGCCGTCGGTTTTTCCGGGGAAAGAGTTCGTCATTCTATGCTCCCCACCAGCACAAACGGGGCCCAATAGTACGGGTGCCGGTAGCGGGTTCCGGTGCGCATCTCGCGTTGGCTGGAGGCCAGCGCAGTGGCCTTGTCCTCGTGCTCCATCTGGCGGTAGAAGCTGCGCATCAGATTGGAGGTTGAACGGTCGTTGACCTCCCACAGCGTGGCCAGGACTGAGGGACTGCCCGCAAACAGGAAGGCACGGGTCAGGCCCACAAAATCGTCCCCCGCCGGCACTTCCGCAAAATAGCCCGTGCCCAGGGCGGTTTCGCAGGCGCTCAGAGTTACCAGATCGGCCTTCAGCCGCATGCCCAGAATCTCGTGCACCTCCAGGCGTCCATCGTCCTCGCCGCTGGCTTCCAGTTCCACGCCCGAGAGCAGAGGCGCGAACTTGTTGAAGTGTCCGTGGGTCGCAAGGTGCAGCACTTCGTACTCGGCGGCGTGCCTCTTGAAGGCGGACTCGGTGGCGCGCGTGCCGGTCACCACCAGGCTCCCGTCGGGAAAGAACCGGGCGATGTCCCGCGCCTCCTGCCGGGCATAGCGCAGCCGGGCGATGGCCGGCGCCAGGGAAAGCAGGCGGCGTCCGTTCGCTGCCCGGCTACGCGCGAACGTCAGCGCCGAAGCCGAGGGCAGGTAGGCCAGCTTGTAGTCTTCCATTAGGAAGCGCGGCTTTTCTTCGGTGCCGCCCGGCAAGGCCGCAAACGGAAGGTAGTGCAGGATGCGGTGCGGCACCAGGTAGAGGCGGTTCACTCCTTCCAGCCACCCGGCGTCCTCCAACGGCTGGATGAGGCTCTGCCGAAGACTGGCCGCCGGCCTTTCCCAGTCGCGCGACTGCGTGCGCTGAATGAGTTCCCGCAACAGTTCCACCTTGGCGCGCAGATCCGCGCCCCCAAGTGGCACAGTGGTCGCTCTCAGGCCGGTCCGGGTTACCACGAAAATGGCCACCGCTTCGTCGGAAGTCACGTATTCGATCAAAGCGGTCGCCGGCGGGAGCGATCGCTGGATCTCATCCCTGGAAGGCAGGGCCAGCGCGCGGGCCGCGGCCGAGTCCGGGTGGCGGCTGCGCAGGTCGTCCAGCAGCTCCTGATAGGCGCGTTCGGCTGCGGCCAGTTCGCTGGAGAACAACTCCAGGGCCTGGGAACGTTGTTGCGGCGCCGCCTGAAGCTGTTCTTTTTCCAGGGCCCGCTGCAATTGCCGGATGCGCTCGCGCAACTCCGCTTCCTCGTTTTCTCTCCCCGTGCCCGCGGCCAGGGTGGGCCCGCGGTACATCAGGTCGAGGTAACTCTGGGAGCGCAGGCGCTCCGAATAGGAAAACGCGTCATCCAGCCGGTTCAGCTTGAGCAGCAGGCGGACCAGGGTGAGATACACCTGGTACTTGTCTTCGATATAGCCCGCCCGGAAGCGCTCCTCGCGCAACCTTCCCCTCACGGATTCGATGACCGTCACCGCCTTCTTCAGGGCGGCAACCGCCTCCTCGTCTTGCCCGGTGGCTTCCAGCGACAGTCCGCGGCCATAAGCGGCCCGCCAGCTCAGTTCAGGATCGCCCAGCGCCTCCGCCATTTCGGCGGCGGAAGCGTAGTGGGCCAGCGCCTCCTGCCACTGCTCCCGCCGTCGCTCGACTTCCCCCAGAGCCAGTCGTGCCTCTGCCTCGAACGGACGCGCCCCGCTCCCGCGCGCGGTTTCAAGGGCTCGCCGGCCTTCCGCCAGCGCTTCCTCCAGCCGGCCCTGCGTGCGAAGCGTGAGCGCCAGTTGCACCGAGCTGCGCGCCTCCGCCTCCCGGTCGCCGGCGTCTCGCGCCTGCGTCAGCGCCTCGCCGAAGAGGGCGGCGGCCTGCTCATAACGGGAGCGGCGAAACTCCAGTTGTCCCAGCGCGATCAGGTTGTGGGTGACGCCGCGCGTGTGCTTCAGCTCGCGTGCCACCGCGATCGCCTTGCGGAACTGGTTTTCGCTCGATCCCAGGTCGCCCAGGAGCAACTGCAGCGATCCCAGGTCCTGGAGCGCCTCGACCAGTTCCCGCTTCAGGCCGGCGTGCTCGTAGGCATCGAGCGCCGCCCGGTACTCTTCCAGCGCCTGGGTGTATTGGCCGGTGCGCACCAGCGCCGAGCCCTTTCCCTTACGCCAATCCGCCTCTTCTTTGGTAAGCCCTGCCTCCCGAGCCAGTACGAGAGCCCGGTCGAAGGCGTGCAGGGCCTCCTTCACCTGCCCCAGCCCAACGTGGCAGAGCGCGATGTTTCCCAGGTCCTGGCTTGCCGAAGGCTTCAGATTCAGCCGCTCGCTGATGGCCAGGGCCTGCTGGTAGTAGCGCATCGCCTCGCGGTATTGGCCCAACAGCAGGTAAACTCCGCCGATGTTGCCCAGCGTGTCGCTCTCCCCGCGGGCGAAGTCCGTCCCGCGATACAGTTCCAGGACGCGCTGATACTGTTCGAGCGACTTCCGGTAGTTTCCCAGCTCGTCGTACACCAGGCTGAGGTTGTTGAGCGCGGAACCCTCGAGCTGCTTGCTTCCAGCCTCGCGCGCGATGGCGATGCTGCCCGTCAGTTGTTCGATGGCGCGCGGGTAGTCGCCCATCTCCCAGTACACCAGCCCAAGATGACTCAGCGTCTTGCCTTCTTCCAAGCGGTCGCCCAGTTCCCGCTTCATCGCCAACGCGCGGTTCAAGTAGTCCAGCGCCTTCGGGAAGTCGCCGAACCGCTTGTGACAGTTGCCGATCAGGCCGAGGACGATCGCTTCTCCCAGGCGATTGCCTTCCTGGCGATAGAGTTCGAGCGCGCGCTCGAATTCGGGCAGCGCCGCTCGCGGCCCCTGCTCGCTGTAGAGCTGTCGGGCCCGCTCCGTAACCTGGTCGGTAGTCCCGGTTGTCGGACCGCCCTGGGCCAGGACCGTGGTGCAGGTCAGCAGCAGCGCAAACAGCACGAGGGAGAGGCCTCGCGTCATGAGCTGTTGGTCAAGACCAACGCTGCCTTGCCTTCGGGTTGAGAGCCTTCGCATGTCCAGCTCACTTCCCGGTACCGCTGAGTGCCAGCGTGGGTGAGCAACGCTACCGCAGTACGAAACCAGCGTGGTAGCGCTGACCGTCGGG
>DATIGQ010000038.1 GCA_035454605.1 Terriglobales bacterium | reverse complement strand
TCCCGCGGTGGATCAGCGCCAGAGCGGGCGGCCCTTCTTGTCGCGGAAGTAGAAGACGTCATTCTCGCGCTCGATGCCGCGGGCCAGAACGGCGGGCAAGTCACGGTACGTCGTCTTCACGCCGATGAGGGTAATGTTGTCCCCCTGCTTCAGTTGGATGCCATACTCCTCCAACCACTTCAGTGGGGCGACGTGGACCTCGTACTTCTTGCCATCGACATTGAAGACCAAATGCGTGCCCATCGTGCCGCTGATCGGGCATTCGTACTCCTTGATGCTCTCGACGGTGCCCAGCAGCCTGACCTCTTCCTTGATGTTGTACGCAGGCACCGGTTCTTTGTTCCCAGCCTGGGCTTGCTTAACAGGCGCCTGCTGTGTAGCTGCCGGAATGGCCAGAGCCAGGATTGCAATACCTACCAGGAATGTCTTGAGGACGGTCGTCATAACCTTACCTCCGAGCCCAGCCGGAGGCGGACTGCCCCAGGCCGGGGCCTCTGACAACAATTTCATCCCAGGCGCGGAAGAATCGCGGTGATTGGCGTCACAAGAAAGGGTGACGGAAAGGCTGCCAGCAAGCGTACGGATACAGCAGAAATAGAGTCAGCGATAATCGGAGATCAGGACGACGTCGGCCGAGATGGTGCCGGCGGCGACTGCGAGCTGCTTGCCGTCGCGCGACCAGGCAAAGTTGGTCATCACTTCGGCGTTGAAATTGGTGAGGCGACGGGGCTTGCCTCCCTCCAGGGGCTGCAACCAGACGTCCTGGGTCGGGGTGCGCGATTCGATGTACAGAAGCCCACGGCTGTCGCGCGCCCAGAGCGGCGGGGAGGAAATGTCGAAGGTCTTGACGGGCGGACCGCCGGCAAAGGGCATTACGGACATCTGCATGCGAGCGGTAGCGTCGCTCCGAGTCAGGTACGCGACCCATTTGCCGTCGGGCGATACCGCCGGATTGAGCGAGTAGACGTCGGTGAGCGGAGCGGCCGCGCCGCCGTCGGTGGAGACTTTCCATAGCGTGTACTTGCCGGAGCGCGCGGACTGGAAAACGATCCACTTGCCGTCGGGGGAAATGGCCGGGGCGTAGTCGGAGTTACCGTCGGTGAGCTGCCGCGGCCGGGAGCCGTCCAGATCGACCCGCCAGACATTGAAGCCGCCGCTGCGGGAGGAAGAAAACACGATGTAGCGTCCATCGGAAGAAACCCGGGGGATCTGCTGCTGGCCGGGCAGATCCGTAATCCTGCGCGGGTTTGCGCCATCGGCATCGGCGATCCAAAGATTCTGCCTGGCGCCATCGGTGGCGGTGTAGACGAGCCGGCCATCCGGCGTCCAATCCAATCCGAATACGCCCTCGTAGCGACCCACGCCGGTGGCAAGACGCGCAGCCTTCTTCGTGTCTCCTTGGGGCGCAACCAGGAGAGCAGAATTCAAGTCGCCCTGGCCGGCGGCAATCGATTCGCCGTCTTCGGTGAGGCTCGCGCCGAAGTAGATGTTCAGGTCATTGGTGATGCGGCGGCCGCCTCCCCCGGGATAGGGCAAGAGGTAGAGTTGGTTGGAAAAGAACTCCGAGGTTTCTCCCGCCTGCACCACCAGTCCACTGGCATCGGGGAGCCAAGCCAGCGCGCCAATCTGCAGCCACGTTGGCGCCGGCAGGGGCTTGGGCGAACCACCCGTGGCCGCAACCACAAGAACGTGCGCGGCCCGGCCGCCGCCGTAGGTAACTTCGGCGAGCGCCAGGTTGGCGCCGTCCGGCGACCAGGCCAAGCTGCCAAGGAAGTCGGGGCGGCGCACGGTAGCGAGGACGCGCTCGTCGGAGCCATCCAGGCTCGTGACTACGGCCTGCTCTTCACCATGTTGGGGCCTATAGCGGATCCAAGCGACGCGCTTGCCATCCGGGGAGACGCTGGCGGCAAAGTTAATTCCGGAGATCAGCTTTTGGGAGGCCCCTCCCAAAGTAGCGATGCGGTACAGGGTATCGGTAGCCTCGGTACGTGACCGGCCCAGGTAGTAGATGTAGTTGCCGTCGCGCGAGAACTCCACGTAATCGAACAGGTCGTCGGTCGCGGGCATGATTTCGACGTTGCTGGTGGTGGCGACCTGTCGCACCCAGAGGCTTTGCCTGCCTTCCTGCTCGTTGATATAGGCGGCGTACTTGCCATCGGGGGAAATGGCGGCGCCACGGACGAAGCCACTGCTGGTGAGGCGGGAGATGCGCATCCGGCCGGCGGCGGGCGTGGCGGCAACAGGAGCCGCAGAGCGCGAAGCCGAACGGTAGGCCACATAGGCGATCCCGGCAACCAGGAGCAAGGCTCCCGCGGCGACCAGGGTTAGGCCGCGCTTGTGGCGGCGCAGGACGGCGGCGACCACCTGACTATCGGAGGAAGCCGCTGCGGACACGGCGGTGGCGTCCGAGGCCGCACGCAGCGCGACCGGCACGGTGGCGGTGGAATCGGTATCGCGCTTGAGGCGTTTCAAGTCTGAGCGCAGGTCGGCGGCGCTCTGGTAGCGCAAGTCGCGGTCTTTCTCCAGCGCCTTGCCCACAATTTCTTCCAGCTTGGCGGGGGTGTCGGGATTCAGACGCACGGGCGCGGTGGGCGCCTTGTGGAGGATGGAATCAAAGATGGCGGCCGAGGTGTCACCGCGGAAAGGCAGGGCGCCGGTGGCCATCTCATAGAGAACCACACCCAGGGAAAAGATGTCGGAACGGGCGTCCAGAGGTTCGCCCAGGGCCTGCTCGGGAGACATGTAGGCGACGGTACCCACGGCGGTGCCGGGACTGGTGAGATGCTCCTGACCGGCGTAGGTGGGCTCGTCACCGGCAGTGACCGCCTCGACGATGCGACGGCGGGAGGCGGCGGGCTTGGCAAGCCCGAAATCGAGGAGCTTGGCCTGGCCCCGCTCGGTGATGAAGATGTTGCCGGGCTTGATGTCGCGATGAACGATGCCCTTGGCGTGCGCCGCGTCCAGCGCGTCGGCGACGTGAATGGACCACTCCAGCAACTGCGGGAGTCGGACGTCGCGCGCTTCCAGGAGCTGACGCAAGGTAGCCCCCTCCAGCAGCTCCATGGCGATGAAGGGGCGACCTTGATGCTCACCGATGTCGTAGATCACGCAAATGCCGGGATGGTTGAGGAGGGCAGCGGCCCGGGCTTCGCGGTAGAAGCGCTCGGCGGCCGCGCTGCCTTCGACAACGTCGGCGTGGAGGAACTTGAGAGCTACCTGGCGGGCGAGCTTGGTGTCTTCGGCGCGATAGACAACACCCATGCCACCCGCGCCGAGATGCGCGAGGATTCGGTACTGAGCGACAGTTTCACCGATCAATGAGACGACCCCAGGGGCACGATGTTATGGGCGGGCTGAAACGGTGTCAATGCAGGCACAAGGAGAAGGGCGGGGCTTCTCATGAGTGTTCCATCCCAAGCCTGGAGGAATCGCGGTGACTGGCGTCACAAGAAGCGATGGGAGGACTGGCAAGTCAGCCGTCATCGCAGGAGCCAGCGTTTGGTCGCGAGAAGGCTGCGCTACGCAAGCACCGGTATAATCGTCCTGTCTTGATCCGACTGCGCAGCCTTCTGTCTTCCCTACTCTTCCTCCTGCTGCTGGGAGCGGTGTGTGCGCAGGCGCAGCAGCAGGGCAAGACGCTGGTGATTCTGCCCTTCGAGAACGCCTCCAGCGCGCCGGGGCTGGAGTGGATCGGGGAGGCGTTCCCGGAGGTGCTGGGGCCGCGCATGGCGTCGGCCACGCTCTACGTAGTGGGGCGCGACGACCGGTTGTACGCCTTCGACCGCATGGGCATCCCGGCAGCGGCACGGCCTTCCCGGGCCACCATTTACAAAATCGTGCAGGCCATGGACGTGGACTACGCGGTGCTCGGCCGCTACGAATTTGATGGGCGGACGTTCACGGCTAGCGCGCAACTGCTGGACGTGAAGTCGCTGCGGCTGGGCGCCGAGGTGAAGGAATCTGGGTCGCTGGTGAAGCTGCTGGACGTGCAGAATGCCCTGGCCTGGGACCTGCTGCGGCAGATCACGCCCAACCTGCTGATGTCACGCAATGATTTTGTGGCGCTGGCGCCGCCGGTGCGACTGGACGCGCTCGAGAACTACATCCGCGGGGCGATCGCCGGCGAGAACAAGGAGAAGGTCCGCTATTTCCGCGAAGCGGTGCGGCGCAACCCCGCCTATTACGATGCCATGCTAGCGCTGGGCAAGATGCTGTATGAGACCGGGGACCACCAGGCTTCGGCCGGATGGCTGGCACGCATCCCCCGGAACGATGCGCTGGCCCGGGAAGCGCACTTCTACCTGGGGCTGGACTACTTCTACCTGGGGCAATACGACCGGGCCCAGTATGCGCTTGAGTTCCTGGCCTCGCGGCTGCCGCTGACCGAAGTGCACAACAACCTGGGCGTGATGGCGGCACGACGCGGGGACGCCAAGGCGGCCGTGGAACACTTCCGCAAGGCAGTGGAGGCCGACCCGCGCGACGCGGACTACCACTTCAACCTGGGTGTCGCGCTGGCACGCGCGGGCGAGCCGGAAGAAGCAGCGCGTGAGCTGCGCCGGGCCCTGGAACTCACACCGGAGGACACCGAGGTCCAGAGTGTGCTGGAAAACCTGGCAAAGGCGCAGAGCGGGTCGCGGCCGCCGCAGGAGCGCATCAAGCTGAACTATGACGAAAGCTCCTACCGGCAGATGGCGATGCAGATCCAGAACGTAAACGAGCAGCGGCTGGCGTCGGTGGACCCGGTGTCGCATGCCCGTTTCCACACGGAGCGCGGGCAGTCGCTCTACGACCAGGGGTTCGTGCTGGACGCGGAAGGCGAGTTCCGCGAAGCCGTGGTGCTGGACCCAACCGATTCCGCGGCTCACGCGGGGCTGGCCGCCGTGCTGGAGCGCCTGAATGACGCCAGCGGAGCGCGCGCCGAGGCGCGGGCCGCGCTGCGCCTGGCGGAGCGCACCGACGCATTGCTGGTGCTGGCGCGGCTGGACTTGAGAGAGAATAGAGTGGAAGCCGCAGCGGAAAGCGTCGCCAAGGCGCTCGCGATCGAACCGCAGAACGCCGAAGCTGCCGCATTGCAGCGGACGGTGGCGTCCCGCTTGGCGGAGAAAGCGCCGGCGGCGCAAAAGCCATGAAGTCCTGCAGATTCACAATCCGTATGGTTGTCCTGGCCGCTTTGCTGATTCCGGCGACCGCGTCGGCTGATGTGCTGAAGATCGTTGTGGATGACATCATCCATCCCATCACCGAGGAGTACATCGGGCGGACCCTCGACGAAGCCAAGAAAAGCAAAGCCGAGGCGGTGCTGATCGAGCTGCGCACGCCGGGCGGTTTGGAAACTTCGACGCGCAAGATCGTAGAGAAGCTGCTGGCGTCGCCGGTGCCGGTGATCGTCTACGTGACGCCCAGCGGGAGCCGGGCGGCGTCGGCGGGATTCTTCATTTTGCAGGCCGCAGACGTGGCGGCCATGGCGCCGGGAACGAACACGGGCGCGGCGCATCCCGTGCTTCTGGGCGGTAAGGACATGGACGAGAACATGAAGAAGAAGATGGAGAACGACTCCGCCGCCTTCATGCGCGCGTTCGTGGCCAAGCGGGGACGCAATGTGGAGGCGGCAGAGAGCGCGGTGCGGGAATCGAAGTCGTTCACCGAGCAGGAAGCGCTGAAGGAACACGTGATCGACTACGTGGCCGAGAACGAGCAGAGCCTGTTCGAGCAGTTGAGCGGAAAGCCGATCCACCGCTTCGACGGAACCACCATCACCCTCGACCTGAAGGGCGACCCGGTGCGGCCGTTCGAGATGACACTGCGGCAGAAGATCCTGGCGTACATCATGGATCCGAACGTGGCCTACCTGCTGTTCTCGCTGGGGATGCTGGCGCTGTATGCGGAGTTCAACAACCCCGGAGCCATCCTGCCGGGCGTGGTGGGAGTGATCTGCGTTCTGCTGGCGCTGTTCGCGTTCAACATCCTGCCCACGCGCTATGCCGCCCTGCTGCTCATTGTGGCAGCCTTCGCGCTGTTCGCGCTGGAGGCCAAGTTCACCAGCCACGGCGTGCTGGGGGCCGGGGGCATCCTGTGCATGGTGCTGGGCGGACTGATGCTGATCGATGCCCCGATCCCGGAAATGCGGGTGCGGCTGTGGACGGCACTGGCGGTGGCCGTCCCCATGGGGTTGATCTCGGTGTTCCTGATGACGCTGGCGATCCGCGCGCAGATGGGCAAGACAGCGGTGGGCCCGGAAACCCTGGTGGGAGCCGTGGGCATAGTGCGGACGCCGCTCAGCCCGAGCGGCAAGGTGTTCATCCAGGGCGAACTGTGGAACGCAGTGTCGAACACAGCGGTAGCAGTGGGAGAAGCGGTGCGCGTGCGCCGCATCGAGGGACTGGTGCTGGAAGTGGAGCCGGCGGCCGGAGCCAGCGCAGCGCATAGCCGGGACGAGCCTTCGACCTGACGAAGGCCGCGTTCGCGGCCCGCTGACGCTTCCTATATCATCCCAAGGGAATCCTTTTTCCTGGAGGAATTGTCATGGGCGCTTTTGGCATCCCGATCCTGGTCCTGGTGTTCTACCTTCTGAGCTGCATCAAGATCCTGCGTGACTATGAACGAGGCGTGATCTTCCGCCTGGGAAAGGTACTCAAGCACCCCAAGGGACCGGGTATCTTCCTGGTGTTCTGGCCCATCGACCAGATGGTGCGCATCTCGTTGCGGCAGGAGGCCTTCGATGTGCCGCCGCAGGACATCATCACCCGCGACAACGTCACCCTGAAAGTGAATGCGGTGGTGTTCCTGAAGGTGGTGGACGCCAATGCCGCGGTGCTGCAGGTTTCGAACTACCTCTACCAGACGTCGCAGTTCGCGCAGACCACGCTGCGCTCGGTGCTCGGCGAAGTGGAGCTGGACGAGTTGCTGGCCCACCGGGAAAAACTGAATCTGCGCATCCAGTCCATCCTCGACCAGCATACCGACCCCTGGGGCGTGAAGGTGGTCAACGTCGAAGTGAAGCAGGTCGATCTGCCGGACTCCATGTTGCGCGCCATGGCCAAGCAGGCGGAGGCGGAACGCGAGAAGCGCTCCAAGATCATCCACGCCGAGGGCGAGTACTCGGCCTCGCAACGGCTGGCGGACGCGGCCAAGGTGCTGGCGACCGAGCCCCTCACCCTACAGCTTCGCTACCTGCAGACGCTGACGGAGATCGGAGTGGAGAAGAACACCACCATCGTGTTCCCATTGCCCATCGACATCGTCAGCGGAATCGCCAAGCTGATGGAGAAGGCCCAGAAGGGCTAGGTCGTGGATCCCAGCCCGCGGGTCCCGAGGGGATAACTTTCTAATAACTAACGAGGTTCCGCCCGGTCCGCTCGGCGCAAGTTTGCCCTAAGATGAGGCACATGGAACTGACCGAAAGCTTGCTCACGGAAACGGAAGAAGCGCCGGAAGCGACCTTTGGAACCGGACGTTTGCTGGGAATCTTTTTTGCCCTGGTGCTGGTGTGCGCCCTGTTTTTCGGCTTCGGCTACACGCTGGGACGAAGCACCGGGACGGCGCAAGCGGCGACGCTTGAGGCCGCAGGAGTGACGGTCCCGCCGACTACCGATGCCACCGGCGCCGGCAAGCCGTCGGCAGCAAACGAGTGCACGGGAAGCGACTGCGCAGGGACCGCCCAGCAGGATCTGACTTTCTATAAAGCGGTGGAGCAGAAGGACGCCCAGCCGGCGCTCACCAAGCCTGTAGCAGAGAAGCCGCAGCCGACGGTCGAGCCGACGAAGTCTGCGACGGTCACGACACCCAAGATGCCCGCCGGCTTCGTGGTGCAGGTTGCAGCCCTGACCAAGCAGGACGACGCCGATGCCATGGTCAAGGCGCTGCGCCGGAAGAACTATCCGGTGTTCGTGATGAATGCGCCCGGCGATCGCTACTATCGCGTGCAGGTGGGACCCTACCCGACGCGTTCCGACGCTTCCGTAATGCAAGACCGTTTGCGGCATGACGGCTACAAGGCGATCGTAAAGAAATAGCCGGGATCGAGTCTGACAAACCCCTCCGGATGGAGGGGTTTCGTTTTGCTGTCCGGGCAAGCGGGCCGAACGCGGACGTGGCGCCAGGGATTCCTCGCCCGCCGCGGCGGGCTCGGAATGGCAACACTCAGCCCGGAAGCGGGTGTGCTCGCAACGTCTAAGGATCGGTGTCGAAGCGCTGCTCGCGGAACGGATCGCCGTACATGTGGTAGCCGTTCTGCTCCCAGAAGCCGGCCTGGTCGTGGTCGAGAAACTCGAGCCCGCGCACCCACTTCACCGATTTCCAGGCATAGAGGTGGGGCACGATGAGGCGCAAGGGATAGCCGTGCTCCGGGGTGAGCGGCTGGCCGTCATGGTGGGTGGCGAAGAGCACGCCGTCGCGGTCCAGGTCGGCCAGCGGGACGTTGGCCGTGTAACCCTGTTCGGCGCGCACCAAGACGTAAGCGGCCCCGGGCTTGAGGCGCACCAGGTTGAGAACATCGCGAAAGGCCACGCCTTCCCACAGATTGTCAAAGCGGCTCCAGCGGGTCACGCAGTGGAAGTCGCTGGTGGACCGGACCCGAGGGAGCGCGCTGAACTCCTCCCAGGTAAGCCGGACCTCGTTTTCCACCCGGCCACGGATGCGGAAATCCCAGCGCGCCGGATCGAAGCGCGGGACCGAACCGTGATGGAGGACTGGCCACTTCAAGGTCAAGGCCTGGCCGGGAGGCAGGCGGCCCTGGTCGCGCATCTTGCGCTCCTGTTGCTTGCGCTCGTCGCCTTCGAAAAGCATGGATTCCCTTCTCCCTCTTGCGGTACCGATGAGATGCAGCAGAAGGCGGAGGGTTGCGAATCCGGCGATGGCGTAGCCCGTCCCTCTTTTTCTCCAACTTTTTCTGCAACCTGGCGTATTGACAGGCATCAATCTATGATGTATAGATGGATGTCGATATGGCAAAGACAGCCAACATGGTGGCGGAGGTGTTCGACGCGCTGGCCGATCCCACGCGGCGAAAGATCCTGAAGGCGCTCAAGGAGAAGGGCTGCTGCTCGATCGGCAAGCCGTTCGGGATGTGCGCCTGCGACATCGAGCAGAAGGTGGCATTGTCGCAGCCGACGGTGTCGCATCACATGTCCGTTCTGAGGAAGGCGGGGTTGGTGGAAGCCGAGAAATTCGGGCAGTGGATGTGGTACCGGCGCAATGAGAAAGCACTGAAGGAATTTGCGGAAGCGCTGGCGCAGGAGCTGTGACAAACCAGTCGCTAGTGGCGGGTAAGAGGCTGGTAGAGGAGAGGACCATGAGTACGGCGAAGGATGTGGGCGGCACGGCAGCCTCCCAGGAGAGAGATCACCTGGTAGAAGCGGTACGCGCGCGTTACGGGAACATCGCCCGCGAGAAGAGCGGCTGTGGATGTTCGCCCTCGGCCGGGCCGGCGGCCATCGGATACTCGGCTGAGGATCTGGCGTCCGCGGGCAGCGCCAACCTGGGACTGGGATGCGGCAACCCTTTGGCGCTGGCGGCGATCCAGCCCGGGATGACGGTGCTCGACCTGGGCAGCGGAGCGGGCTTTGACGCATTCCTCGCTCAGAAGCAGGTGGGGCCGAGCGGGCGGGTGATCGGCGTCGACATGACCGAGGAGATGCTGAACCTGGCGCGGGAAAACGCGCGCCGCCTGGGCGCCGACAATGTCGAGTTCCGCAAAGGCTATATCGAGCACTTGCCGTTGGAAGATGACGCCGTCGACCTCGCCATCAGCAACTGCGTCATCAATCTGAGCGCCGACAAGCCGGCGGTATTCCGTGAATTGTTCCGCGTGCTCAAGCCGGGCGGTCAGATTTCCATCAGCGACATCGTGCTCCTGCGGCCCTTGCCGGAAGCCATCGCCGCGGACGTGAACGCCTACGTGGGCTGCATCGCCGGGGCGAGCCTGCTGGGGGATTATCTGGACATCGCCTTCCAGGCCGGCTTCCGCGAGCTTTCCCTGCCCCAGATCACCAGCGGACGGGACTTGCTGCATGCCCTCACACCCGGAGAGCAGGCGAGCGCGGTGGAACAACGCTTCGGGGCGGAAGCTCTGCGCGAGGCGGCGGCCGCGGTGGTCTCAGCCAAGCTGCACGGACGCAAACCCAGAAACAGTTGAGTTCTTTTCGTCGGAAGGACCGCGTTGTTGGCTGTGGGCTGGTATATCGATACTCATCAATGCACAAAGGAGAAGAGCGTGGAAACCAAGCTGCACGTTTCACTGGACGTGGTAAACCTGGAGAAGTCGGTACGGTTTTACACGGCGCTGTTCGGCGCCCAACCCACCAAGCTGAAACCCGGGTACGCCAAGTTCGACTTGGCTTCGCCGGCCGTCAACCTGACCATGCAGGAAAAGGAGCATTGCTGCCTGCAGGGCCTGAACCATCTGGGCATCCGCGTGGATTCGGTCGAGGAAGTGCTGGAGTACAAGCGGAGGCTCTCCGAGGCCGGCATCAAGACCGCGGAGGAGATGAACACTACCTGCTGCTATGCCTTGCAGGACAAGATTTGGGCGACGGACCCCTCCGGGTACCGGTGGGAGGTCTATGTTTTCAAGGGCGACGCGCAGGAGGCCGAAGGCCCGAAGGACGTCCGGAAGGAATTTGAAAAGGCATGCTGTGTGTGAAAAGCCAGTGGCTAGTGGTTAGTGGCTAGTGACTAGTAAGAGCCAAAGGCCGGGCTAAACCCGGCCCTTGTTTCAGGCGAGCGCGGCGCTAGCGCCGGACGGCAGCGGAAAACAGGTCGGACTGGACCAGGGCCTGGAAGCGCTTGTCGTCGGTGCGGAACCGCATGCGAACGTTGCCGCCGTCGGAATCCACTTTGAGATCGTTCAGGATCTCCTTGTCGGCGGCGCTGGCGTTCATCTTGCGGTAAAGCACGCCGGCCTGGATGAGCGAGGAGAGAGTGGCGGCGGTGAAATTGTCCGAGGTGACGATGTCCAGGTCGAAGTCGATGCCGCTGTCGAAGTCCAATTTGTAGCGCGAGCCCCGCAGACGTTTCTTGATGGTATCGAAGTCGGCGAGCCCGGCCGCCTCGCCGAGAGAGGCACGCAGCATGAACTGCGTGCCCGCAGGGTCCAGCACGCTCCACAGGGCGCCGGTTTCCACGGCGGACATCATGTCGGTGACCTGAGTGTTGCTGGAGAGGCTCTCGCCTTCCCCGTTGTACGTATCGAGCGCGGTCTTGAGGGAGTTCAGTTCGCCGAAGATCATGGTGGCGTCATCGAGCAGCGCCATGCGTACGGTTTCACCCATGGGGTAGATGTCGGTGGCGCGATACTTCTGGGGAACAATCCTCTGCCGGCGCATCCTCTGCTGCACCTGCTTGAGAGCGAACTGCCCCTGGGCGATACCCAGGAGACGGGTGCCCTTCTCCGGTACGCGGAAGCTGGCGAAGGTCAACTGGTCGAGGTCGCGGTCGGGTTCGATGCCGACCTTGCGCAGCGCGGTTTCGAACTGCTTGAGGTCCGGGGGAAGGGCGCGAGCCTTTAGCGCCTGGGCCGAAGCCGAGGCACCCATCTTGCGGTAATCAACAGAAATGATCTGTTGCACTTGCGCGGGGATCACATTGCGCGACGCCGTGCCCAGCGCCGCTCCCCAAGCGGGCGCGGCAAGACTCAATACGATAAGGCAGAAAGCCAGCCGTTTCATGATCAACATTATAGAGGCGCAGGGCTCCTCGGAGGTTGCCCCATGCGGCACTGGGTGGGATTGGGCCGGGAGGCTGATATAGTGTTGCGCCTCCCGGACAGATTGCGAGGCGGACGATGTCGCGACTCGACCTCACCTTCAACTCCGAACAGCCGCCACGCGAGGTGACGTGGCAAGGACTTCGCTTGCGCGAAGACACGGCCTACACCGACCCCAAGGGGCGGGAGAACGATTCCGCGCGGCGTTCGGTTGAGAAGGTCCTGAGCCCGCTGGCCGGCGTCCTTCAGAACCTGCTGGAAGCGGACGAGGCGATCCTCTATGCGGCCCGGGCCAACGCGCCGCTGGGGACGCTGGAGCAGCTCACGCTCGGTTGGTATGCACAGTACGTGGGTCAGACGACGCTGGTCGTGACCGACCGTCGCCTGTTGCATCTGGCGGTGACGCGCAACGGGCAATGGAAACACAATGTGCGTAGCCTGCAATGGGGTGACCTTCAGGATGTCAAGATCAAGGGATGGCTGGCCCGGACCATGGAGCTGCATTACGCCAACGACCGGAAGGAGAAGTACTGGGCAATCCGCGCCAGAGACGCCAAGAAGTTGCGCGTACTGATTCCCGTCCTGTTGGCTGCCTACCGTGGCCAGGTTACGGCACGGCAGGGGATGACACCACTGTGTCCGGAATGCAAGACGGCACTCACGGCCAAGGTGTATCAATGCGCAAATTGCGGATTGGTCTTCAAGGACGAGAAGACCGCGGTCCGCCGTTCGTTGTTGATCCCGGGCGGCGGATACTTCTACACCGGACAGCACTTTCTCGGCGTGCTGGATCTCATTGCCGAGGGCTACCTGTTGCTGCTGCTGGCAGCATTCGTCCTACTGGCGTTCCTGGGCGATGAGCCCACGGCACCGGGTGAGGAGGCGCTGACTACTCTCGATGCTTTGCTGTTCGCGGGTTTCATCGGTTTTCTTTTGGTGCTGGAAAAACTGATTACGATCCATCACTGCCGGCGGGCGGTTCGCGACTTCATCCCCACGACGGAAAAGCGCCTGGGCACACCGCCGCCCATCGGATAGGGCCTTCAGGACCGGAGCTGTTCGGTTCGCCGTCGGGTCTCGGCGGTGAAGGAGGAATCCTTCTCACCCAAGGATTGCAGATTGATTTCCACGTTGGCCAGCGCACCTTCGATAGCAGCCCGAGCCAGCGCAGTGGCCGTGGTGAGGTCCGAAGCCATGTTGGGGTTGGTGATGGGCCCGAGTTCCGTAACCAGGGTGGCGACTTCCCTTGCCCGGCGAGCGACCTCGAGCGGAACACTGGTTGCGCTCTTGAGCGCAGTAACGATGACGGCATCGCCATCCGAAGATGACTTGGCCGCCTGATAGGCCTTCATGACCTGCTCATAGGATTCGGCATCGGCGTCAATGGCGGCCTTGAGCTCTTCGCGGAGGCGAGACAGGCGGGCGATGGCCTCGCTGAGGCGGGCTTCGTACTGCAGGTAGGCCTTCTTGCCGCGCGACATGGCTGCCACCATGTGAGCCAGAGCGGCGGCCATGGCCCCGGCCGCGGCGGCGGCGCTTCCCCCGCCCGGGGTCGCAGTAGGGGCCGCGAGTTGTTCGACGAAGGGTTCGACTCCGGCGCGCAAGCCCCCGACCGCGATCTTGCCGCCCATGACCGCGTTCAGGCGATTCTCCAGGATGAGCGAGGAATCGAAGTTGCCGATCTGCAGGAACCACTCGGCGGCGTTCTCCAGCGCCCGCTTGGGGATGAGGCCGACGATCTCGCTGGAAACGGGCGTGGCGCCGTAGCGGGCCGCTTCGCGCCGCACGAACTCGAACACGCGGGCGATGGGTGTCTGCTCGAAGTCGGTGAGATTCATGGAAACCTGGGCGAGGTTGCGCACCAGGAACCCCGCCGCCTTGACGTAGCGCAGGCCGCCGGTGGAAAAGCGAACCGCCTTGGCGACCTTCTTGGCGACATTCACGTCGGCGGTGTTGAGATAGATGTTGTAGGCGATCAGAAACTTGCGCGCACCCACCACCGTGGCTCCGGCGGTGGGATGGAGGCGGGACTCGCCGTAGTCCGGACGGCGGGCGGGGTTGGTAGCGATCTCCTCGCGAACAACTTCAAACTGCCCGCGGCGGATGTTCTCCAGATTGGCGCGCTCGGGGACGGTGGCCGCGGCCTCGTAGAGATAGACGGGGATCTGATAGCGCTTCCAGATCTCCTGGCCGACGTGGCGAGCGATGGCGACGCAGTCCTCGAGCGTGACGCCTTCGATGGGAATGAAGGGAATCACGTCGGCGGCCCCCAGCCGGGGATGCTCGCCGCGATGCTGGTTCAGGTCGATGAGCTCGGCGGCCTTGCCCACACCGCAGATGGCGGCTTCCGCGATGGCCTCGCGGTCGCCCACCAGGGTGATGACGCAGCGGTTATGGTCGGCGTCCATCTCGCGGTCGAGGAGGTAGACACCCTCCCGCTTCATGGCCTCGATGATGGCATCCACTTTGGCCCGGTCCCGGCCTTCCGAGAAGTTGGGCACGCATTCGACCAGCGTGGACATGGACCCAAGCATAGCGGTCGAGCCAGAGGGCCGCAACTCCAGGTCTCCGGGACTGCCTCTGGCTATCTAAGCCACGAGTAGCCGAGCGTGAACTGGACACTGTTGATACCCGGGTTGGGCGATTCCAGGCCGGCGTTGGAGATGTGCACGTAGCGGGCCGCCACGCTCCAGGCACGCTTCTCGCGGGTGAGGAACTGCAGACCGAAGGCCGCCTGAGGCGTGAAGTTCACCTGGCTGGTGAAGGCGGGTACGCTGCTGCGGGTGAACAACAGGCCGCTGCCGGCTTCGAAATAGGGGACGACCCGGCGCTTGCTGGTGAAGTTCCACTTGAACAGCGCGGGCGTGAAGCCAAAACCGTAGACGGTGTTGTCCTGGAAGACGACGTAGGCCGGGATGAACTCACCTGCCAGCTCGAGATTGCCACGCAGGAAGCCAGGGAGGTGCTGGCCGCTCATGACGCGGCCCACCCGGAAGCCGGCGTTGAAGAAGCTGGTGTCCGAGACGCCTCCGGGCACGCTGGTGCCACCTCCGACCCAGGGACCGAATTCCCAGGTTCCTTTTCGCGCCAGAACCGAGGGTGCGTCCTGGGCAGCAACCACGGTAGCGGCGAGGAGCAGGGCGAGGCAGGCGACTGTCTTCATGAGACCTTCCCGGATCATTGTCGGAGTACTCTAGCAGCGCAGGATGCGCGCGGCGAGTGATTCTTGCGGTTCGGCTCTCCCGGGTGGGGTGGAAACGCCGCCCAGGTTCCTTAGCTAGCGACCTGCTCGAGCTGCTTCTCGTCGACGTCGAAGTTGGAGTACACGTGCTGGACGTCGTCGTGTTCCTCCAGCGCCTCCACCAGGCGGATCATCTGCTGGGCGGCGGCGCCATCCAGCTTGACGTAGTTCTGCGGGAGCATGGCGAGTTCGGAAGCCGACACTTCGAGGCCGGCCTTCTTGACGGCCTCGAGCACCGCCTCGTAGCTGGCAGGATCGGTGATGATCTCCCAGTTGGAGCCGTCATCTTTCAGGTCTTCGCCGCCGGCCTCGAGGATGATGTTCATCAGGTCATCTTCCGACGCCGACGACTTGGGCACCACGATGTAGCCTTTCTTGTGGAACATCCAGGCCACGGATCCGGCTTCGCTCATGTTGCCGCCGTTCTTGCCGAAGACGTGCCGGATCTCGCTGACGGTGCGATTGCGGTTGTCGGACGAGATCTCCGTCAGCACGGCGACGCCACCCGGGCCGTAGCCTTCCAACTGGAACTCCTCGTAGACGGCGCCGGGCAACTCACCGGTTCCGCGCTGGATGGCGCGCTTGATGTTGTCGGCCGGCATGTTCTCGCCCTTGGCGGCGGCGATCGCGGTGCGCAGGCGGGGATTCTTGTCCGGGTCGCCCCCGGATTTGGCCGCCATGCTGATCTCGCGGATCAGGCGGGTGAAGACCTTGCCGCGCCGGGCGTCCGCCGCGCCCTTCTTGTGCTTGATGGTGGCCCATTTGGAATGGCCGGACATGAGAACCTCGATATCTAAGGACTGTGTCAGCGCGGGGAGAATGACAAACGCGCTGCTATCGATGCAGACGAATGGTGATTATAGCATGCGCGAAATGCGCGCTTCCTAGGCATCCGACCCGGGATTCCGGCGCGAAGCCGGCCCTGGAACCGGGGCCTGCCCTGCCCGGGAACGGAAGGTGTAGAGGATCGCCAACAGCGGCGGGGCCAGCAACACTCCCCAGAACGGGATGAGTATGCCAAGGACCAGGGGAGCGAGGATCGAGGCCCAAATGGGAACCTTGGCGGTGCGCCTGAGCAGATAGGGCTGGAGCAGAAGACCGTCCACCAGAACAATGGCGGCATAGAGGATGAGCACGTAGAGTGCACGCTCCGCGCCGGAACTCAGCCCAGCCGCCAGGGCGGGGCCGACGACTCCCAGCACGGGACCCAGGTGCGGAACGTACTGGAAGAGCGCGGCCAGCAACGCCCACAAGGGCGCCCAAGGGACACCAAGGGCCAGGAGACCGGCCAGCCACAGCAGGCCAACCGCGGCGGCGTCCAGGGTCTGGGCCACGAACCAGCGCCAAAGGCCGGTGGCAGCGGTGCGGACGTGCTGTTCGAACTCGCTCACGTGGTACATCTTATTCTGCACCGATGTAAACCGTCCGGGGCGTGAATCCGTCCAAAGGGAGCAGCGGGCTCATCGTGGCCACCCTGGAGAACACACTGACAACGGCGAGTCTGGCGCGAGTGGCGCGCGGCATCGCGCCGGAGGAGTTCGACGCCATCGTCCGCCAGCACCAGCAGCGCATTTACCGCGTCCTGCTGGCGCTGCTGCGGGATCCCGACGAGGCCGACACGCTTACCCAGGAATGCTTTCTGCGGGCCTACCGCAAGCGGGAGAGCTTTCGGGGTGAGGCAGCGGTCGGGACGTGGCTGGTGCGGATCGCGCTGAACCTGGCCCATGAGCACCGCCGCAGCCCACGCGTGGCCTTCTGGCGGCGGCTGTTCCAGCGCGACCGCGAAGACTTGCAGGCGGTGGAGGCGGTCGCAGCAGCGCAACAGCCTTCACCGGAGCGGCAAGCGGCGGCGCGCCAGGAGGCGGCTGCGGTGTGGGAGGTGGTGGCCACACTTTCCCCGCGCCAGCGAGCCATTTTCGTCCTGCGGTTTGCGGAAGAGATGACGCTGAATGAAATCGCTCAGGCCATGGAGCTGGAGGTGGGGACGGTCAAGGTGCATTTGTCGCGCGCGCTGGCCGCGGTCCGGCTGCGCCTGGGTGAAAGGAGGCATCGGTGACGGAAACGAATCGATTTCAAGACGAACGGCTGGCCACGGCGCTGGCGGCGTTTGCGGCTTCCGTGCGCGCCGAAGGCGAGCGCCCCGCGGCATATTGGGCTCGACAGCGAGCCCGAATCGGGGAGCGCATCACGCAGCAGGGCCGTGCCGCCTCCCTTCGTCTGGCCTGGGCCGGCGCCCTGGCCGTGGTGATGCTGGCTACGCTACTGCTCACACAGTCCCAGCCTCCGCTGCCGCAAACCGCCTATGATCCCGATCACGATCTGCTGTTGGGGGTGGAAAACGCCACCCGGCGCCGCGTGCCGAAGGCGCTGGACCCGGCGGTGCTGCTGGCGCAGGAAATGGAGCAATCGGCGCAGTCTCAGAACGCCAAACCGTAGTCACACAGGAGAGAACATCATGAAGCTCGCCCCAGTCCTACTCGGTCTCGCTCTCGCGGCACCCCTGATGGCTGCCCAACAAGGTCCTACGCCGGCCGCCAAACCGGCCCCGACCGCTCCTCCGGCAGCGGAGTGGCATCCGCGAATGCGCACTCCGGCACCGCCGGCGCCCCCGGGGCATCCGCATCCGCACGGTCTGGGCAAGTGGTGGAAGGACTCCAAGGTCGCCGCGGAGCTGAAGCTCAGCGAAACGCAGATCAAGGAGATCGAGCAGACCTTCCTCGAGCACCGGCTGAAGCTGATCGATTTGCGCGCCAATCTCGAGCGCGAAGAGACCAAGCTGCAGCCGCTGGTGGAAGCCGACCAGCCCGACGAAGGGCAGGTGGGCGCGCAGATCGATCGCGTGGTGGCGGCACGCGGCCAACTGGAAAAGGCCAACACCATGATGATGCTTGCCATCCGCCGGGTGCTGACGGTGGAGCAGTGGAAGAAGCTCCAGTCCATCAAGGGCGAACGCGACCGCGTGTTTTTCTTCCACTCGGCCCCGGCTCCTACCGCTATGCCTCTGCCGCCGGGAGAATTCGAGGTACCGCTCTAGACCTTGCCCCAAGGGGCACGGCGCGGCCGTGCCCTTGACCTCTCCTGCCCAGGTGCACTTGGCAGCCGATGGTAAACTGCAGTGTGGCAGCCGCCACTGAGGACAAGCGGCGATGAAGTTCGGCGTGGTGGTCTTCCCCGGCTCCAATTGCGAACACGACGCGTGGTACGCGGTGGGCGCGGTCGCACAACAGCCGGTCACCTACCTCTGGCACGACTCTGCCGACCTGGAAAACTGTGACGCCATCATTATCCCAGGCGGGTTCGCCTTCGGCGATTACCTGCGCACGGGCGCCATCGCCCGTTTCTCGCCGGTGATGGAATCGGTGGCGCGATTTGCGAGCAGCGGCGGCATGGTGCTGGGCATCTGCAACGGCTTCCAGGTCCTGTGTGAGGCCGGCCTGCTGCCGGGCGCGCTGATGCGCAACGTGGGGCTGCGGTACATCTGTCGCCAGGTTCACCTGCGGGTGGAGAACGCGGACACGCCCTTCACCAACGCCTGCCGCAAGGGCGAGGTGCTGCAGATCCCCATCGGGCACATGGACGGGAACTACTTCTGCGAACCGCAAACGCTGGAGGCGCTGCGGCGCGACGACCGCATCCTGTTCCGTTACGCGACGCCGCAAGGCGAAATCACGCCCGCCGCCAATCCCAACGGCTCGCTCGATAACATCGCGGGCATCTGCAGCGAGGGCCGCAACGTCTGCGGCATGATGCCCCACCCCGACCGTTCGAGCGAGGCTCAACTGGGCTCGGTCGACGGGCTGAAGATCTTCCAGTCGATGGTCGCCGCCATGGCGACAAAATAGCTACTTCGCGAACGCTTCTTTGTTCACCACGTAGGGCATCTTGGTGATGTCGCCGCCATAGTTCCCTTCCAGCACGTCGATCAGAGCCTGGGCGCAGCGGCCCGCCATCCCCTTGTCAGGGTCGGTGGAAAGGCGCGTGATGCGGGCGCCGGAGGCGAAGTGGTGAAAGATGCGGCAGCGGTCCCAGATCTCCGGGTCACGCAGGGGCGAATCCGGCGGCAGGGGCTCCTTCTCGAAGACGTCCAGAGCCGCACCGGAGATCCAGCGCTCCTTGAGCGCATGGGCCAGCGCCTTCTCATCCACCACCGGCCCGCGTGAGGTATTGACCAGGTACGCGGTGGGCTTCATCAAGCGCAGCGTCCGCTCGTTCACCAGATGGTAGGTAGGCGTGTCGCTCTCCCCTTCGCGCAGCAAGGGCACGTGCAAGCTGATGTAGTCGCCCTGGCGCAGGGCTTCCTCGAGCGTGACGTACTTGATCCAGGTCTTCTCTTTCTGCAAGCCGCGGGCGTGGCGCAGGTCCATCAACTCCTGGATGGACTCGACGAAGGCATGGTTCTGGTACACCGGGTCGTAGCACAGCATGTTCATGTCAAAGCCGGAGGCCTTCTTGATCAGGGCCAAGCCGATGCGTCCGGTGCCGATGATGGCCAGGGTCTTGCCGGTCACTTCATCGCCGAGAAACGGCAGGAAGGGATGCCAGGAACGCCATTTGTTTTCGCGTACCAGATGCTCGCTGACCCACAGCTTGCGCGCCACCGAGGCCAGGATGAAGAAGGCGAACTCGGCCGTGGCTTCCGTGAGTACGTCGGCCGTGTGGGTAAAGGGAATCTTGTGCTGGTTGGCGGCGGCGCGGTCGATGTTATCGAAGCCGACGGCGTCCTGGGCCACCACCTTGAGCGTTCCCTTGCCCGCGGCGAGCACTTCCGCGTCGATGGGATCGCGCAGCGTGGTGATGAGGCCGTCGATACCGGAGCGGACTTTCTCCAGGATCAGCGATTTGGGCGGCGCTTCCGGAGCGGGGTAGACCTCCAACTGGTAGCCGCGCTCGCGCAGCAGGTTCTCAGCGGCTTCGCCGATGTGGCAGGTAGCAAACACGCGGAAGCGCGTCGGGTCGCTCATGGCCCTCTTCCATCAGGAGGTA
>DATIGQ010000037.1 GCA_035454605.1 Terriglobales bacterium | reverse complement strand
GGCGCCAAAGTCGAGCAGGAACTGCCCGGCAATGGGTTCCACCGACCGACCGCGGTGGCGAAACACAATGCGCCGGCTGCCGGTGGAGAAGGTCCCCGCCTCGAGCAGGGGATTCTCCATACCCGCCACCTGGCGCTGCATGGCGCGCAACGATTCGCGGATCACCGCAGGCCGCACCCGTTTGGCGCTCAGGTCGCGCAGCTTCTTGATCTGCAGGAGGTCGAAAAAGGAATAGCTCTCAGCGACGGCGACCAGCCCGGCTTTCTCCCAACTCCCGAGCTGTCGCGCCGTGACGCGCAGAATGCGCAGTACGTCTGCTCGTTGATAACGTTCCAATTTTTCTTTCGCGGAGCAGTTAGAGCTTGCCCGCCATTATCGGAACGGTTACGAGGCTTGGCAAGGCCTATTTATCCACAGGTAGCGGCTTGAGCAACGTGCACTGACGTTAGTGCAACGCGGTCACATGTTTCCACGGAGTCTGACGCCAGCTACGGATGGCCGGAGGAAGACGCTAACACAACTCTCCTGTTTTGCGCGTTCGCCCGACGCGCATTACAATCGATTCATCGAGCCGACGTAGCTCAGTTGGTAGAGCAGTCGATTCGTAATCGACAGGTCATCGGTTCAAGTCCGATCGTCGGCTCCACTCCCAGCACTCAGCATCCAGCAAACAGCCACACCGGCGCAACGCCAGCGCCGGATCGTCATGGACATTTCACCGCACGCCCAGTTCGCTGCTTGCTGACTTCGTCACGAAAACGAAAAGGCCGCCCGGCAACCAGGCGGCCCTCTCTAAGGGAGAATAGTTCCGACGGACAAGCCGCCAAAACTTTTCTGGCAAAAATCTTATGTTTGGCGATTGCGGGGTGTCAAGCAAATTCTTGATAATAAGTGCTTTTATTTTCAATAACTTATGATGTAGGCCGGTTTTCCGAAGAAGTGACAAAATCCGTCATTCCGGGCGCTTTTGACTCCTCTAACCCTCGTCCGTCCAAGGGCTTACGTTGCTCACCCAGGTTCAGTCGGATGATCTCGACTTCCTGCGGCCGGTCAAAGACCCTGCCGGGGAACAGGCGCTTCACGAAGATGCGTACGCCGCCGAAGGCCACACCGGCGACAAAGGCAAACAGCAGAATGAAGCCGATCAGGACAAACACAGCCAACAGCAGATTGCCGATGTTGTCGCGCGGAGCAAGGAAGGTGTTCTCGTTCCAGGTGACGTCGGCGTCATAGTTCACTGCGTCCAGCAGGGGTTGCGCATCGCTCGGGGCCACACCTGCGACCACGGCTACCAGCGGCCCGCTGCGCTTGGCGTTAAGCACCAAGTCCGGCCGTGCGAGCCTTAGCGCTTCCAACGCCTTCAGCCTTACGGCAGCGATTTGCGGAGTTGGATAAGAGACGACCGCGAGCGTGGCTTCTCCGGCCGTAGTCTTGTAGCGCGCCAGAGCTATCTCCGGGTTGGAACTGAAGTCCAGAATCTCTGTCGGGAGCGGCAGGCCGGATTTCGCCCAGCCGGCGGGACCAAGGACGTATCGGCCTGAGTTCCTGACCGCGGACGTGTGCGGCAAGTACCCGGGCAGGGAGGGCGCCGCTGTTCCCTCGCGTGACGCCGCTTGCGGCAGGGCTTCCGCCAGTGTGCGTAACTCCGCGGCGGACATGGCGGTCACGCGGTCAAGAACAGCAGTGACCAGTATGTTGCCGCGATAGAAGAGCACCTGCTGGCCGGACGATCCACCCAGGTCCCCCAGTTCTTCCTGCTGCATCTCCGGCGGGCGGTAAAAGGTGAAGGCCCCGTAGGCGCCGCTGGAATCACGGAAACGCGCGGCGCGGACCTCGAAACTGCGGTCGCCGCGGGCGTACCGGGCGGCCTCGAAGTCGGTGAACCCGAACTCGGTCAGCAATTCCGGCTGGGTGGCATCGGCTGTCTGTGCCTGCGTGCTCTTTTGTGAGGGAGTCTGCTTCTGCCAGCCGGCGAACGAATCCGGCAGCAACGGCGCCGTCTGTGCGGTTGCCCCGGCCGACAGCGCCAGCAAGGTCAGGATGAGGAAGCGGCGAATCATGACGGGCCAACGGTTCCCGGGTCGCTCGAAATGTTAGACACCGGGCCTTCAACCTTGATTCTACGCTTTCAGCAGGCGATAAGGCCTAGGGCGCGGCGGTGTTGCTTTTGGAAGCCAGCTTGACTCCGCTCAGGCCCTCGGCGTAGGTGGAGACGCCGTGAAGAAGCGCTTCGGCCAGGCGCTGGCGGTATTGCGACTTGTTCAGATTCTTCTCGTCGGTGGGATTGCTGAGGAATGACACCTCAGCCAGGATGGAAGGCATGTTGGCGCCGATCAGCACCACAAAGGGCGCCTTCTTCACACCCCGGCTGCGCATGCCTGCGTTTTTCTTCGCCTGGAGCGCCAGAGACTGCTGCACCGCCGCAGCGAACTCGCGCGATTCCTCGATCTTCTCGGTGAGTGTGATTTTCTTCACCAGGTCCTGCAGTTCGTGGATGGAGGCCTCGGAGACGGCGTTCTCCCGCGCCGCCACTTCCAACGCGTCCGCCGAGGAGGTGAAATTCAAATAGTAGGTTTCGACTCCGCGCGCCGTGCGGTCGCGGCTGGAGTTCGCGTGGATGGACAGGAACAAGTCCGCCTGCGCCTTGTTGGCGATGGCGGTGCGGTTCTCCAGCGGAACGAACACATCCTCCGTTCGCGTGTAAATGACTTCGGCGCCCAGGCGGTCCTCCAGCAGTCGCCCCAATCGCAAGGCCAGGTCGAGCACCAGGTCTTTCTCCGCCAACCCCTTGCGGCCGATGGTGCCGGTATCGTGCCCGCCGTGTCCGGCGTCGATGACGATTCTGCCGATCTTCAGCCCCAGCGCCCGAGTCAGCGAGGTTTCTCCGCTGGCATTGGGCTTGGCCGGGCGACCCACAACGGCGGGCGTCTCCGCCGCCGCCTTCGCGATTTTTGCCTCCTTGGATTCCTTCGGCGATGTCCGGGAAGCCACTGAGTCATATACAGGACCCGTGGTGGGCTTAGTCGTCGCCTTGATCTCCTTTTCCTTCTCGGCGGTGGTTGCCGGATTCGCGGTCGGCGGCGCCGCCTTGGCAATCTCAACCGTCACGGGCTTGTTCTTCTCCTGCGTTGTCGAGGGAGCCGGTGTCGCCCGGGCCGGTGTTGGCGGCTTGGCCGCCACCTGCGTTTCCGTAAGCCGCTTGCCGTGAACGTCAATGACCAGGCGGTAGGGATTGGGCAGGAAGAACGCGGAGTATTGCGAGACTCCGTTCACCTCCAGCACCACTCGGGTGATGCCCTTCTGGAACTGCCCTACGCGCACCTTCTGCAGGAATCCGTCGGCGGCGATCTCCAGCGACTTGTTCAGGAGTTCGGGCGCCAGCTGGGCATTGTGCAGGTCGAAGAAGATGCGGTCCGGGTTGCCGACCCGGCCGGCCTCGTACTTCACCTCCTGATCCAGGTCGATGGCGACGCGCGTGTAGTCGGGCGTGGACCAGTGGCGGATGTTGGTCACCATGACCCGCCCCTTGCGTTCCCTTTCCGTGTCCGGAGCGAGTGGCGGCTCGCCTAGCGAGGCTTCCACCAGGGCAGCCTCAGCCGGCTTGGTTTGCTGTTGGGGCTTGGGGGCGGACTTGGGCCGGGTAGCTCCCGCGCGCAGCTCTTCCAATTCAGTCTGGGCATCCTTGGCCAGGGGATGCGACGGGTAGCGCTTCAGGAAGTCCTCGAACGTGGCTTTGGCTCTGGCCACATCGTCGAGGTCGTGCCGGTACACCTGCCCTTCGCGCAGCAGCGCCTCGAAGCGATAGCGGCTCCCGGGATACTCACGGCGCAGGAACTCGTACTGTTCGATGGCCGCTTCCAGCGTCGGCCGGTCGCCGAAGATGCGCCCCATGTCCGTCTTGAGCTCGGCCATGACCCACAGCGCCTCATTCGCCCGGGGAGAGGCCGGAGAGATGCGATAGACCTGCCAGAAGGCGGAGACAGCCCGCTGGTAATCCAGCCGCTTGCGCTCGGCCGTGGGCTTCGCGCTCAGCGCCTTCCGCAACTCCTCGGCCTTTTCGAACTGTGCTTGCGCGCGCTGGCGGCTGGCAGCTTTGTTTCTTGCCGCCGCAAAGGCAGGCGAGGAAGCAAGAGCAGCCAGGAAGAGCGCCGCCGCCGCCGCCCGCATCCACCGGGTTGGGATGATCCGGGTCAGGATGGCCTACTCCACGTTGCTGAACAGTAGCTTGCCGTCATTCGTCTTGCGCATGCGAATGGGAGCGTAGCTCGGGCCGCCGATGATGCGTCCTTCGCCTCCGTAGATCCGGGTGATCTGCCGCACGTAGCTCTGCGTCTCGGCGTAAGGAGGCACGCCGCCGTTACGGCGGACCGCGCCCGCGCCCGCGTTATAGGCGGCCAGGCTCAAGGTCAGGTCGCCGCCAAAATCCTCCATCAGGCCCTTCAGGTGGCGGACCCCCGCATCCACGTTCTGCTCCGGATCGAAGGGATTGCTGACCTTCAGCTTGCGGGCGGTGCCCGGCATGAGCTGCATCAATCCCATGGCTCCTTTGCGCGACACGGCCCGCGGATTGAAGTTCGATTCCACCTTGATCACGGCGCGCACCAGGTTGGGATCGACGTTGTGCCGGGCGGCTGCCGCTTCGATAGCGGCGTCCACCTCAGCCGCGGTCAGGCTGCGGGCGCGCTCCACGTTGGCGTAGTTGGGATTGGCGGCCGCGGATTCGGCTCGTGCAGGCTCAGACTGCTGTGGCCGCGCGGAAATCTGTGTGGCAGCTTCGGCCCAGGCGGTGCGGGCCGCTTCAATGGCTTCCGGCGTGGCATTGGCCAGCTTTCTCCAGCGGCTCCGGCGTACGTCCCAGTAGTAGAGATGCTGGAAGGGAACCAATCGCGCAGTACCGCTGCGGCGCACACCCTTGCTCTGGGTCGGGGCAGGGCCGCCCCGATCGTTGCGGAAAATGGTGCGCCCGTTCTCCGTCACCGGCACAATGTCGGCGGCGGGCACGGGTGGGCACAGGACCACCACCCCCGCGACAACCATCAGGATACGAAGCAGGTGTTTGCTCATTTGTAACCCACAAGGCGCAGGCAGGCACATCCCCGCGCCCCACCTAACCTCAGGCCTGACGGAGACTTCGGACCAGAGTGCAGTGGATTATATGCTGGTAAACCCCCGCCTTCAAATATGCCCGAAGGTCGGTATCAAGGTAGTGAACCCGAAAATATCGGCTGAAAGGCGCACGAAAGCGGATTCGGCCCAGCAATCCCGGAAGTTGATGAGCGCTCAATAGGGAGGTAGAGTCCGCCGGACGGCGTGCGCCATAATCACCAATAAAAACAACAGGTTACGCAAGGGAAGACCCCAGACCGAAAGGGGCAGGGCCGGGCGTCGCTGGCCTTCGGTTACGACCTGGTCAAGGCGGTCTGCGAGCGCCGTAAGCCACTCGGCCGACCTCGGCCACTCCCAAAGGCCATGGCGCCACTCGGCGGGAATGCCTTCCGGTCCGACGCCAGCGCCGGCTATCCCGCCGACAATTGCCGCCACCGTGTCGGTATCTCCGCCGCAACGCACCGCCGCGAGCACCGCCTCCCGGAAGTCGGACTGGTGCGCAAACCAGGCGTGCAGCGCGACCGGTACTGTGTGGTAAACGTAGCCGCTAACGCCGCGGTTCAGTCCCATGTCCGCAGCGAATTGCTCGGTCGACTTTTTGTGCTCGGCCGTCGCACGCCGCGCCAGTTCGACCATCTCGCAACCCTCTTCGCCCAGCAGATCCTGGAGTGCTTGCAGGTACTGCTGCGCGGAAACCGTCTGCGTCATGCTTGCCGACCGAGCCGCCAGCGCCACCGCCAGCGCTCCGTACTCCGCCTTGGGATCGGTATGGGTCAGGCGCGTCGAGATGCGCACCAGCCGCCGCATGCGTTCCATATCCCCGCCGTAGCACACACCGATCAGGGCGCTGCGCATCGCCGGGCCGTTGCCGGCGGAGAAGACGCCGCTCGACTCCGGGCCATAGCCCATCCACAGCTTCAGCAGGCCTCGTAGCGTAGCCAGACCGATGACAATGGGGAGCCCCAGCAGCCAGAATCGCATGCGCCACGCGAGATCGCTGGCGAAGACTTCCGGCTCACCGGCGGATGCGATGAGCGACTGCGCGACCATGGCCGTGTGCTCGGTGTCATCCGAGGTCATGCCGCGGCCGAAAAGAAAGTGATGGCCATCCAGGCCGGGGAAAAGCTTCCGCTGCCGCTGTGGTGAGAGATGCTCGCAGGGCAGGCCGATGGCGTCGCCCACGGCCGTGCCCAGAAGACAACCGACAATGGCGACTTCCTGGGCTGGCATACTCAGGCGAAGAGGAGCCGCCGCATTTCCTCTAGTCGCGACTGCAGGTCCGGATTCGGCTCTCCCAACCAATGGGCCTCGAGTTCCAGGGACTGCGGATCCTTCAGGCCCAGCCCGATCTGCTGCGCGTGGCGGATCTGCCTTTGGTCCCAGACGCGCCGGTTCCGCAACCGCTCGTCGGCAGGAAAGGTCTTCATCAGGGCCACCGCCACGGCGTCGCAGGCGACGCGATCGCCTCCCGCAAGCAGCAGCTCCGTTTCCGCTTCCTCTCCCTTCCACGGGCCGCCGGTAAACATCACCCGCGTGCCGTCCACCAGGTTGAGGTCGGGACGATAGGCCAGATTGATCTCGCTGACGATCTCCTCCCAGTGCTCGGAGTCGATCATGTACGGGCGGTAGCGGCCGTGGGTCGCTCCTACGAAGTTCTTAAGGCACACCGAGTACGTGGCCCACTTGTGCGACTTGATCACCGGCAGGTTGATGATCACATCGGCCTTGCGGACGAATTCGGTTACCGGTACATGCTTCACATACTGCGCCCCAGGTAGTTCGACCGTGATCCACTCGTGCTCCTCGAAGTAGACCGGGAGGGCTCCCGCCTCGCGAGCCGCCTGCTCGATGCCGGATGCCTTCATGCTCTCGGCAGTCCCCGCCGACATGACGGCCGACATGTCGCCAACCCACACCGTCTCTGCGCCATGCTCTTTCAGCCACTGGCACAGTGCCCGGACTATTTCGGGATTCGTCGTCGCGGGATTCGGACCGGCGCCCACGACGTTGGGCTTCACCAGCACCTTCTTGCCCGCCACCTGCAACTGCTGCTCCGCTCCCATTCGGGCCAGGCATTCGTACACACGGGCCTTGGCATCCCCTCCCGCCACCAGCACGACACGCGAGCGGCCCTCGTGCTGAAACGCATCCGCCGGTTGAACCGGAGTGACGGCCGGACCTTGCGGACGGGAGAGCAGCAGCCGGACCATGCGCCAGCGGAACGTCAACACGCCCACGATCAGCAGCGCCAGCGCTCCCAGCAGCCCGCGAATCACGAATCTGCGTCCCATCGTCCTTCCCTCTGGCCTGTGCTGCCCAAGGCGAGGCGTCCAGTTGACCGCACCTGAGCACGTCGGCGCAAGTTCCAGGCGGGCCTGAGAGCGGTTCCCGCTCGAACCTTGCTGCCTGTGCTCACTGCATAGTACTTTGCTACCGTTCCCACCATGAGCACTGCCGACGCACCGCTGCTCGAGCACAAGCCGGACGCCGAAATGCTGTTTGGCTTCTGGTATCGCGCAGTGCCCAGCGGGGATGTCCGCCCAGGCCGTTTGTACAAGGTCACCCTTCTGGGTGTGCCGCTAGTGGTGGGACGCGACCGGGAAGGGAACCCGTTCGCGCTGCGCGACGCCTGCCCGCATCGCGCCATGCCGCTTTCCTGCGGCGCCTTCGATGGCGAACTCCTGGAGTGCAGCTATCACGGCTGGCGTTTCGCGCCCACCACCGGCCAATGCCGCGAAATACCTTCCCTCACGCCCGAGGATAAGCTCGACCCGGAGAAGATCTACGCCCAGGCCTATGCCTGCCAGGAGGCGGACGGATTCCTCTGGGCTTTTCTGCCGGAAGCGGGATCAGGACGCGCGTCGGCCGAGCCACTGCCTGTGCCCCGCCTGCCCATCGTCAGCGAGCCCTTTCGGCGGACGCATCTCACCGCCGACATGCCCACCAGCGTGGACCACGGCATTATCGGGCTGATGGATCCGGCCCACGGACCGTTCGTCCACCAGGCCTGGTGGTGGCGCAGCCGCCAGAGTATCCACCTCAAGCAGAAGCAGTTCGAGCCCATCCCGTACGGCTTCCGCATGAGCGCGCACACGCCTTCGTCGAACAGCGCGCCCTACCGCCTGCTGCGCTTCTACGCCGAGGCCGAGGCCATCACCACCACCATCGATTTCGTGCTGCCTAACCTGCGCTACGAGCAGATCCGCGCCGGCAAGTACTGGTTCTCGAGCCTGACCACGGTCACGCCCCTCACCCGCGACCACTGCCGTATCGACGTGGTGGCGGCGTGGAACATCTTCCGGCACGTGCCCTTCGTGCTGCCGGTGGCGCGCTACTTCGCCGCCAAGTTCATCGAGCAGGACCGCCAGACCATGGAGAAGCAAGCCGAAGGCCTGCGCCACAAGCCCGCGCTGATGCTGATCGACGACGCCGACCGCCCCGCCCGCTGGTACTTCCAGCTCAAGCAGGCGTGGCAGCGGTCCCGCAGCACCGGGCAGCCCTTCGAGCATCCCCTCAAGGGACCGGTGACTTTAAAGTGGCGGAGCTGATGCTCCCGGCGAGCTGAGACCAGCGCCTGCGCTCAATCTTCCTATCGCTGTGTGGTACGGACCTGCTGGTCTCGAAAGAGGTGACTGCCGCACGTTGCGCTTTCGTTCGGACGGAGGACGGAGAAGGCGAATTGCGATCGAGGCCGCCTATTTCAGCAGCCCCTCCACGACTGCATAGACCTCGCCGAGGGCGGTGTCGAGCGCACCGGCGTCTTTGCCGCCGGCTTCGGCCATGTCGGGACGGCCGCCGCCCGAGCCTCCGACTTTCTGCGCCACCGGCGCAATCACCTTGCCGGCGGAGATACGGTTGGTCAGATCCTTGGTCACGCCGACGATGAGGGCGACCTTGCCGTCCTCGGCCTGCGCCGAGCCTAGCGCGACTACTCCAGAGCCCAGCTTCTGGCGCAGATTATCGACAAGAGTCCGCATCTGCGGGCGCTCAAGATTGTCCACGCGATGGGCGAGGACTTTCACACCCTT
>DATIGQ010000036.1 GCA_035454605.1 Terriglobales bacterium | reverse complement strand
TGAAGTCCCGCTGGCGCGATTGAACCTAGGTGATGCGGTTCGCGTCGCCGTACGCGCTGGCGACATCCTGCTGGCCACGATGCCGCCCGCCCAACTCAGCGCGCGCAACGTCCTGGAGGGCCGCGTTGTCTCCCTGCGGCAGGTGGACATCACGCTGGTCGCGCGAGTGCAGTGCGGTGTCGAGTTCGAGGTTCACCTCACGCCCGGCGCTGGGGAATCGCTCCAACTCGAGAACGGGCGGCGGGTGTGGCTGGTGATTAAGACTTACTCCTGCCACCTGCTGGCGGAAGATGCGGTTACACCGTCACGAACAGTCCGGTGACATACATGACGGCCAGACCAGCCGCGAAGCCGGCTACGTTGAACGCATTGGCCAGGGACGCCGTTCCGGACTCGCGGATCTGGTGACGCGTGATCTCAATAACGACCTGGATGATGGCGCCGGCTCCTACAGCCAGAAACAGCACCGACCACAGCGCACTATAAGCCAGTGCGCCGGCCATGGTACCTGCGATGGTAGGCAGACCTGCGAGCAGCCCCAACCAGAGCAGATGCACCCAGCGGAACCGGGAGCGAACCACGGGCGCAACAACCGCCACGCCTTCGGTCAGGTTGTGGAGCGTGAATCCCAGCACGAGCAGGGTTCCGGTCGCGACTTCGCCCAGCGCGTACGCTCCGCCGATGGCCAGTCCCTCACCCAGGTTGTGCAGGCCAATACTGAGCGCGATGGTGTAAGCGAGGAGCAGGCCGTTTCCTCCCGATCCTTCGCGGCCCTTCACTCGGCCGGAAATGGCGTACAGCAAGAGAATGCTTAGGCTAAGGCCGATCAGGATGAGCGCGATGCCTTGGTAGGGACCGGGCACGAGCGCCGCGTTCTCTAGTGCCTCGTGGAGCGCGTCCACCCCGAGAAACACGAGGAGGCCCAACGTGAGGTTCAAGAAGAAGTAGTACCCGCGCTGCGGCAAGGCTCGAAGGAACGGCAGCCAACCAATTCCCAGAAAGACCGGGATCACACCGACATAGACACCAAGCAGCGCCAGACTTCCCAGCGTGGAGCCGCCAGCGACGGGCGTTTCGGCAGCAATGGCGATCTCGTGAGTGAAGACCAGAGTATTGGCTGTGAGCAAGACCACCTCATAGGGCTCGCCAGCCACCCAGGGATAGGGAATGCGCACCACCGCCCGGCCCAATCGCGGAATGGTGGCACTCGGCGTTGCCGTGAATTCCCAACTGGCGCGGTTGAGCCAGCCGACCTGGACTTGCGCGATGGTTACCGATTCGGGGCCGCTGTTGATCACGTGGGCGCGGATCTCTCCTGGATAGAGTTCGACGCGCTCGAACTCGATCCGCTCGATGGGAGCCGGTGGCGCGAGGGCAAGGCCGGTGCCACGCTGCACCAACAGGTAGAGGATCCCGGCCAGCAGCATGACGGGAAGCAATGCACTGGCGATGATCGCGGCGCGCGACCCCCTGCGGGCGACGGAGCTTGTTGCGGCCGCCGTCTGGTCGTGAGCCACAAGGTCTTCCATCTGCCTTTCCGCCACGGACTCAGCCATCAGCGCACGTCTTTCTTTGCCACTAACGCCTTGGGCTCGACGACGTTGAACCAGCCCATCAGACCCTGCTCCATGTGCTCACTGACGTGGCACTGGAACATGTAGAAGCCAGGGAAGTCGTACTGGAACTCCAGGACCGCCCGCTCGGCAATGTTGAGCGTCTTGACATCCGTATATTCAGAGGGCTGCAGCGAAGTGCCGGAGGGATAGAGCTGGTACATGTTTCCGTGCAGGTGGGGCACCATGCGTTCTTCGAACATGTTGAGCACGTACATGCGGATTGGCTCACCCCGGGTCAATGCAACCGGGTGGTCGGCGTATTGGAAGGCGCGCCCGTTCCAGGCGTAGAAGTCGGCCTCGCCGTCGCGGTCCAGATCGAAGGCGCTCATCATCATGGCCAGCTCGCGCATCGGCTTGCGCCCCTGTTTGGGGTCGATGATCATCATGCCGTAGAGCCCGTTGTGGATATGTTGCGAGGTCGGCATGGTGTGACAGTGATAGGGCATGATGCCGAACGGCGCAGCCACGAATTCATAGGTGAACTGCGCGCCCGGCGGCACGATCTCGAACACGCCATCCATCTTGGCCGGGTGGATGCCGTGAAAGTGAATACTGTGTGGCAGTTTCCCCTTGTTGACCAGCGTGACGCGGATGGTGTCGCCTTCGGTGGCGCGCAACACCGGGCCGGGGACGGAGCGGTTGAAGGTCCAGGCTGGCATCTTCACTCCCGGGGCGACTTCGTGCAACTGATCCTCCTCGAGCACGAGTGTGAACTCGCGGATGCCGTTGGGAGCCGGTGTAGGTGGTGGCAACTCAGGGTTGAACACCTGCTGCGGGTCGAAACGGCGGCGTCCGGGATGTTCGTACTGGTAGAGGCCGCTGCCCAAGGTGGGTGGATGGTGGTGTCCGTTGGCGCGCGCCGCTTGTTCGATAGATATCGCAGGCTGGTCGCTGTCCCGGGCGCCTAACAGAATGAACCCGGCCGCGATTACGACCATTACGCTGATGATTGCTGAAAGTCTGCCACGCCCACCCATCACAACCTCCACCCCGAAACTTGGAGCTTATGTTAACATACGTTAACTGATATATGCCAATATTAATTAATTACGGAATCTTGCGCATAGCTTATTCCAGGATGTGTCTAGTTCTCTGCCTGGCTGTGATTCTGTGTAGCCAGTTTGGTGTAGCGCAGGAGGACATGACTTTCCATACTCCGGTTGGCCAATCCCGCAATGCCGACGAGTCCGAACGTTCACCAAGTACGCCCACGACTTCGCTGGCTGATGAAGAGCCTGCTCCCATCGCCGACAACAGCTTCCTTATCGAAGAGGCCTACAACCAGGAGTGGGGAGTGGTGCAGCACATTCAGAGCTTTCAGCGCTTCTGGAACAGCCGCGATTGGACCTACACCTTCACCCAGGAGTGGCCGGTGAACGCTGCGCCACGCAACCAGCTGAGCTACACACTTTCAGCGGCGCATGCGGGAGCGCTTTCCGGTTCAGGTGGAGGCTTGGGCGATCTGGCGCTGAACTACCGCTATCAGGCCGTGGGCGACGCCAGCGCCCGCTTCGCCTTTTCCCCACGCGTCAGTCTCCTGGTGCCCACCGGCGACTACCGGCAGGGAAGAAGCGCGGGTGGCGTCGGTGTGCAGACCAACCTGCCCGTCAGCATCCGACCCGCTCGCCGTCTCGTGACCCATTGGAATGCGGGTGCGACGTTCATCCCATCCGCCAGAAACGAGGCCGGCGACAAGGCGTTTGTGGCCGGCTACAACCTGGGCCAGAGCTTCGTCTGGCTGGCACATCCTCGCTTCAACGTGATGCTGGAAACCCTCTGGAGCAGCATGGACACCGTGGTGGCGCCCGGCACGACCCGCCGCGAAGGCAGTCTGTTGCTCAGCCCGGGCATTCGCTGGGCGCACAACTTCTCCAACGGGCTGCAGATCGTCCCTGGAGTTGCGGTACCGGTGGGGGTGGGCCCCAGCAGTGGAGAGAAGGGATTGATCCTGTATCTGAGCTTCGAGCACCCCTTCCGCAGAAAAACAGGCGGAACGTAGGGCAACTAATCCCCCTCGAATCCCAGGAAGACGGGTTCCGGTACCAGCCGGACTCCGAACATTTCCTCGACGCGAGCTTGGATCGCATCCTTCAAGGCCACGACTTCGGCAGCCGAGGCCCCGCCCCGGTTTACGATGGCCAGTGCGTGTTTTCGCGAGATGCCCACAGAACCTCGCGCATAGCCCTTGGGAAAACCCGACTGCTCTACCAGCCACGCCGCCGGCACCTTCACTTGTCCACTGGGGACGGTGAAGCGTGGCACCGAGAGGCTGCGGCCCGCTGCAACCTCAGCCAAAGCGCGGTACTGTTCCTCGCTGACTACGGGATTCTTGAAGAAGGAGCCTGCCGAGCGGCAATCTTCGTCGCCCTCGACGATCAGCATGGCTTTGCTGAGGCGAATCTGCCGCACGGCCAGCCTCACCTCCGCCAGCGAGGGGAGGCCATCCAGTCCTGCAAAGTGCTTTTTCAGGTCGGCATAGACGATGTGTGGAGTTCCTCCCGGCTCCAGCGCGAAGCGCACGGCAAGCACGATGTAGCGCCCACGGCGGCTGGTGTTGAAGACGCTGGAGCGATAGGCAAACTCGCAGGCGGGATTGCACAGTTCCTGCACCTGATTGCTTTCAAGGTCCAGGACGCGGACCGCATCGATGGTCTCCCCGACCTCTTGTCCGTAGGCGCCCACGTTCTGGATGGGCGTGCCGCCCACCGTGCCGGGGATGCCGCTCATGCACTCCAGCCCAGCGCACCCTTGGGAGACCGCGTGCGCCACGAACGCGTCCCAGTCCTCGCCGGCGCCGGCTTCGAAAATGGCCTTATCGCCTTCCTGCCGCGCTTCGACGCCCGTGAGGCATATACGCAGCACCAAGCCGGGAAAGCCGCCGTCGGCCACTACCAGATTGCTGCCGCCACCCAGCACAAACAGCGGCAGTCCACGGCCCCGAGCGAAGTCCACTGCGGCTCGCACCTCTTCCACGGTTGCCGCCTCGGCGAGGTAGCGAGCGGGCCCGCCGAGTTTCAGGGTGGTGAGGGGTGCGAGCGGGATGTGCTCCCGGATCTTCAATCCGATTCAGGATACAACGCCGGGCCATCCGCGTCGCTCACGCCCCGATTGCATTCGTCAGTGTGAACTCGGTGAATCGGATGAAGGCGTTGCAAGAAACGCCAAGTCTGCAACGCTCGGCGGCTGATTGCCGGAACCCGCGGGCGCCGTTTACACTGGTTCCTCCCGAGGAAACTGAAGATGCTGGTCGTGATGCAGACGCACGCTACCGAAGAGCAGGTGCGAGCGGTCTGCGCCAAGATCGAGAGCTTGGGCTTTCGCGCCCATTCCATGCCGGGGGCGTCGCGCACCGCCATCGGCATCACCGGAAACCAGGGCCCGATCGAAGGCGGTGGCCTCGAGGAAATGCCTGGCGTCGCCGAAGTCATCCGGGTCACCAAGCCCTACAAGCTGGTGAGCCGCGACGTCAAGGAAGAGAAAACCGTCATCCGTTTTCCCGATTCGCCGGCGACCATTGGGGGCACGGAGTTGGCCATCATCGCCGGCCCCTGTGCCGTGGAGAGCCGCGAACAGGCCACGGCCGTGGCCGAGCGTGTTGTGCGCGCCGGCGCCCAGTTCTTCCGTGGCGGCGCCTACAAGCCTCGGACTTCACCGTACTCCTTCCAGGGCTTGGGCGAAGAAGGCTTGCGCATCCTGGCGGATGTGCGCCGGCAGTTCGGCTTGCGTATCGTTACCGAGGCGGTGGATAGCGACTCGCTCGACCTGGTAGAGGAGTACGCCGACGTGATCCAAATCGGCGCCCGCAACATGCAGAACTTTTCATTGCTCAAGCGGGCCGGCCGCGCCAGGAAGCCTGTGCTGCTCAAACGCGGCATGGCGGCTACCTTGGAAGAGTTCCTGATGGCGGCCGAGTACATCATGAGCGAGGGCAACTACAGCGTGATCCTGTGCGAGCGCGGGGTCCGCACCTTTGCCGACCACACCCGCAATACTCTGGATCTCAGCGTGGTCCCCGCCGTGGAGCGGCTGAGCCATCTGCCCATCCTCGTCGATCCGAGCCATGGCACAGGCAAGCGGAACAAGGTGTTGCCCATGTCGCGGGCGGCCGTGGCCGCGGGCGCTGACGGCCTTCTCATCGAGGTCCATAGCGACCCCGACCGCGCCCTTTCCGACGGCAAGCAGTCGGTGTATCCCGATCAATTCGATACCCTGATGAACGAGATTCGCCAGATCGCTGCCGTGCTCCGGCGGAGCGTTTCGGCGCCCGCCTCCAGCCCGCAAGCTGCCGCCACCCACTAGTACCTTGAGTCGGGCACAAGCATTCGCCGTCTGGGCCCTGACGGTCGGCGCCATCCTTGGTGGTTGCCGCACCCAGCCGTCTGATCGCGTTCCTGCCTTTGCCTACGTCACCAACGGTGGTTCAGATACGGTCACGGTCATCGACCTGCTCAGCTTCCGGTCCACCACCACCATCCGCGTAGGGGAGAACCCGACCGGCATCGCGGCCAATCCCCGGAAGAGCGAGATCTACGTGGTGAACTCGGGCTCGGACAACGTCAGTGTCATCGAGACTGTCCACCACCGCGTGGTGGCCACGATTGGCGTCCATCATCGACCCTATTTCATTGACGTTGCGGCCGACGGCAAGCGCGGCTATGTGGCTAACTCCGGTTCGGGCAACGTGAGCGTGATCGATCTGGAGAGGCACGCCGTCATCGCTACCGTGCCCGTGGGCGCGTCGCCAGGATTGGCCCGCGTGACTCCTGACGGAACGCTGGTGGTGGTTTCGCTTCGGGCCCAGGACGCGGTCGCCATCCTCGACGCAGCCAAGCTCGCGGTGCGCGCCACCATCCCGCTATGCAAGTCGCCGGAAGACATTGCGCTGCTGCCCGATTCGTCCAAGGCGTTCATCGCCTGCACCGGCTCGGCCCAGGTCGCCGCCGTGGACCTCTCCAGTGACAAGTTGCTGGCCTTGCTGGATGCAGGCAAAACACCCATTCACCTTGCTCTCAAGCCGGATGGCGGCCAGATTTTTGTTGCCAACTACGATTCCAACACGTTCAGTGACATCACCACGACGACCAACGAGGTTGGGGGCAGCTATCTCATAGGGGAAAATCCTGTGCGCGGCGTGGTTAGCGCGGATAACCGGTATCTCTACGTGAGCAATTTCGGCTCCGACACCGTGGCCATGTTCAGCATCGATACCGGCCGGTTGCTCACCACTCTTCACGTCGGCAGCCGGCCAGACGCGCTGGCGCTGACTCCGGCACAGGATCACCTTCTGGTGGTGAACTCGGGATCAAGCGACGTGGCTGTGATTCGCACTGCGGTGGTCCGCGACCGGGCGCGTGACGTCGACGTGCCCACACTGCGGCTGCTCACCCTGGTGCCGGTCGGCAAGCGGCCCAACCAGATCGCCATCAAGCCTTTCCTGCCGCACCCGGCGCCGGAATAGGAGCAGCCGTGGCGCGCTCCATGGCCGAAGAGCAAGACGTTCGCAAGCCCGCTTTGCCGCGGCGTCCGGCCGTGAGCATGCTGCGGCGTATCGGCATCCACACTTCCGTGGCCGGGGGCGTGGAGAACGCCGCGGAGCGTGCCTGGCGCCTGGGCTGCAACGCCTTTCAGATATTCTCTTCCAGCCCGCGCCAGTGGAAAGCGGCGGAGATTTCTCCGGCACGAGCCGTGGCATTCTGCCAGTTGCGCTCGCGCTACCGGCTGAAGCCGCTCGTGATCCATGCCAACTATCTGATCAACCTGGCGGGGTCGGACGCCGAGCTGCGCCGGCGTTCCGTAGCGGCGTTCCGGAAGGAGGTGGAGCGTGCGATGCTTCTGCGTACCGAGTTCCTGGTGGTGCATCCGGGCTCGTTCCGCGGCGGGACGCGCGCTGCGGGCATCGCGCGGGTGCCTGAATCGGTCGCCCGGGCCGCAGACGGTTTCGACCTTGCGGCTTGCGGTCTGACCATCCTCATCGAAAACACGGCCGGCGCTGGATGCTCCCTGGGCGCGCCCTTCGAGGAAGTCGCCGCGCTGGTCCAGCGGCTCGGTTCGCATGTGCCCGCCGGAGCTTGCATTGACACCTGCCACACCCACGTTGCCGGTTACGACATTGTGAGCGAAGATGGATATGCGGCAACGCTGGCCGAGCTGGAGGCCACCGTCGGCCTGGGCAACGTGCGCGTCTGGCACGCGAATGACGCCAAGGCAGCGCGCGGTTCGCGCCTGGATCGTCATCAGCACATCGGGCGAGGCATGATCGGTCGGGAGGCTTTTCGCCGCTTGCTGCGCGATCCGCGGCTGGCGCACGCCGCCTTCATCGCGGAGACGCCGATCGACAGGCCGGGCGACGACCGCAGGAACGTAACGATGCTGCGGCGACTGGCAGGGGAAGGCATTGGCTAAAGAGACAAACAGACAACGAATGACCAAGCCCAAGCGAGCCAAGAAGGCACCGCCCGCCGCCCCGCAGGAGGAGCGCTACCAGCCACACCGCATCGATCAGAAGTGGCTGGAGCGCTTCGAGGCAGACGCGGCACTCTACCGCGCCGAGCCCGCGTCTTCTCCGCGTCCCAAGTACTACGTGCTGGAGATGCTGCCGTACCCTTCGGGTGCGTTGCACATGGGTCACGTCCGGAACTATGCCATCGGCGATGCGCTGGCCCGCCAGATGTGGATGCGTGGCTACAACGTGCTCCATCCCATGGGCTGGGACGCCTTCGGCCTGCCCGCCGAGAACGCCGCCATCCAGGCCAAGGTTGCGCCGCGCGAATGGACGTTGCGCAACATCAAGAACATGAAGGCGCAGATGAAGCGCCTGGGCTTCGCGTACGACTGGTCCACCGAAGTCGCCAGTTGCCAGCCCGAGTACTACCGCTGGAACCAGTGGTTCTTCCTCAAGATGTACGAGCGCGGACTGGTGTACCGCAAGAAGAGCCGCGTCAATTGGTGTCCCCGTTGTGCCACCGTACTGGCCAACGAGCAGGTCGTAGGCGGTTGTTGCTGACGGCACGAAGACACTCCCGTAGAGCAGCGCGAACTCGAACAGTGGTTCCTGCGCATCACCGAATACGCTGACGAGCTGCTTCGCGAACTGGACGAACTCGAGGGTTGGCCGGAGAAAGTGCGCGTGATGCAGCGCAACTGGATCGGCCGCAGCGAAGGGGCCAGCATCGACTTCAAACTCGAGGGTCCTGCGGGTCAGGCCGGTTCCATCATCACCGTCTTCACCACCCGCGTGGACACGATCTTCGGCGCCACCTCGCTCCAGCTTGCGCCCCAGCATCCTCTGGTCGCCGATCTTGTTGCCGCCGATGCCGAGCTCGGTGAGAAAGTCCGCGAACTCCTGGCCGAGCAGCAGAAGGCGCGCGAGGTCGGTGACGTCGGCGCCATTGAAAAACACGGCGTTCCCACAGGACGCTTGGCCGTCAATCCTTACAACGGCGAGCGCCTGCCCATCTGGGTGGCGAACTACGTCCTGATGGAATACGGCACCGGGGCCATCATGAGTGTCCCGGCACATGACGAGCGCGATTACGACTTCGCCAAGAAATATGACCTGGACATTCGCGTGGTCATCTTGCCGCGGCGAGAAGGCGAGCCTCCCGCAGAAGGCGAGGCCGAACCGCCGCTGCTACCTTTCACCCACCTCGACAGCATCCTGATCAACAGCGGGGATTTCAGCGAATTGGGTTGCGCTGAGGCTATTCGCGTCATGACGGAGTATGCGCAAAAGCAGGGCTTTGGGCGCGCAACCGTCACGTATCGCTTGAAGGATTGGGGAATCAGTCGTCAGCGCTATTGGGGCACTCCCATCCCCATGCTGTATTGCCACGCCTGCGGCATCGTTCCGGTGCCGGAGGAGGATCTGCCCGTGGTGTTGCCCGCGGATGTGGAGATCACGCTCGAAGGCGGCTCACCCCTGGCCCGTGCCGAAGACTGGGTCAACACCACCTGTCCCCGCTGCGGCGGGGGAGCGCTGCGTGAAACCGACACCATGGACACCTTCGTGGATTCGTCCTGGTACTTCTACCGTTACACCGACTCACGCAACGACCAGGCGCCGTTCGACCCCAAAGTGGCCGCGTACTGGTTTCCCATTGACCAGTACATCGGCGGCGTGGAGCACGCCATCCTCCACCTCATCTACTCGCGCTTCTGGACCAAGGTCATGCGTGACCTCGGGCTGGTCAAGAATTCCGAACCGGTGGCGCGGCTTTTCACCCAGGGCATGGTCATCAAGGACGGCGCCAAGATGTCCAAGAGCCTGGGCAATGTGGTGACGCCGGATGAGATGGTGGCCCGCTACGGCGCCGACGCCACCCGCCTGTACACGCTGTTCGCGGCGCCGCCGGACCGCGATCTCGACTGGCAGGACGCTGGCGTCGAGGGCATCTCACGCTTCCTGGGGCGTGTGTATCGCTTCGCGCATAAGCATGCGCACGCCGTTGCGGCGCAACCCGGAAAGCCGCAGGTTGCTGCGTCGCTGTCACCCGAGGCCCGCGCTTTGCAGCGCAAGCTCCATCAGACCATCCGCCGGGTCAGCGATGATTTTCAGGGCCGCTGGCATTTCAACACTTCCATCGCTGCGGTGATGGAACTGATGAACGCGCTCTACGCTCAGGAGGATGCCATCGTCCGCGGTATCATTCCCAGGACTCTGGTCGCCGAGGCGCTGCGCACGCTCAGCTTGCTGCTCGCCCCCTTCGCGCCGTTCCTCGCGCATGAACTCTGGGAGATGCTCGGCGAGAAGTCCAACCTGCTGCGCGCATCCTGGCCGACCTACGATCCGGAGTTGGCCAGGGAGGAGGAGATCGAGATCGCCGTCCAGGTGAACGGCAAGCTGCGGAGCCGCCTGCTCATTCCTGCCGACCTCGGCGAGGACGATGTACGCAAGCGCGCCCTGGCAGAAGAAAAAGTCCGCGCCGCACTCGACGGCAAGCAGTTGGTAAAGGCCATCGTCGTGCCCGGCAAGCTGGTAAACATCGTCGTTCGCTAGTCCGGACGCAATGCGGACGAGTGGCGGTCGGGTGCTATCCTTCCCGCATGCCTTCTCCGTTCCGCGACGGGTTGCGCACCGTAGGGCGCAATCCCGGCCTGGCCCTGGCCGAGATCACGTGGAGATGGGCGTTCGGTGCGGGGGCGATCGCTATCCTGGCGGGAGGTGCCGCCCGCTTCCTTTCTACGCTCAAGGTTTCTGACAGCAACTTGGTTCTGTTGCGCAGCCGCGTTCCGAGCCTCATGGCGGAGGCAGTCGCAGAGATCTTCCGTGGAGCGGGTGGGACCCTGCTGGCGATTCTTGCCGTGATTCTTCCGGCGGTGGCCGCTCTGTGGGTGGCGGCCGCGACGGTCGGCCGAACTGCGACGCTGCGCGCTGTGGTCCCTGAAGAAGGCCGGACCAACATTCGCGCCGTGGCCGGCATCAACTTCCTGCGCGCAGCGCTTGCTCTGGCCACGCTGCTGGCCTACGGCGGGGCCATGTTTGTGGCCGGGCTGGCAGCCACGCGCGGAGAAGAGAACAGCACCGGCTTGTTCCTGCTGGTGACGCTTGCAGTGTGGTTCGCGATCGCGCTTCTCTCCGGCACATTGAACTGGTATCTATCCGTCGCCCCATTGCTGGCGGTGCGAGACCGAAGGGACACTCTCGCGGCGGTAGCCGAAACCGTCCACTTCGTGCGCCGTCATGCGCGCCAGTTTTCCGGCGCCAGCACCGCTTTTGGCCTGCTGCGACTGTTTTTTCTCGGCGCCACGATCGTCCTTTCACTCATTCCCCTGACGCTTATCGGCACAGCACCCGGATGGCTCGTTACCGCGCTGCTGGTCTTGATTACGCTCGCATATTTCGCGGTCGCCGATTTTCTCTACATCGCACGCCTCGCCGCCTACGCACGGATCGGGGAAGCGAGCGCTCAGCCGTCCAGCATCAGCTCTCAGCCGGCGCCCACCGTTCCTGTGACTCCGCTGCCGGAGCCCGTATCGGGCACGACCCAAGCCGAAGACGCATCCGCGCCACCCGCTGTCTAGTGCAATCAGATCGTCGCTCTGAGTGCTAACTGCTGAATGCTGAGTGCTAGAATGTTGTGTCCGCAATCTGCAGATTCCTTTCGGAGGCATCTATGAAACTGACTCCCGGAAAGCTCGCCGGACTCAAAGCCGTCAGCGACCGTCGCGGCGTGATCGGCGCTGCCGCCATGGACCAGCGCGGCTCGCTCAAGAAGGCCCTGGCCAAGGAAAAGGGCGCCGACGTTTCCGATGCCATGATGGAAGAGTTCAAATCGCTGGTCACGGAAGTGCTCACCGCGCACGCCAGCGCCATTCTGCTCGACCCGGAGTGGGGATTGCCGGCGTCCAAGCGGCGTTCGAAAAACGCCGGCCTGCTGTTGGCGTACGAGAAGACCGGCTATGACAAGACCGGCCCCGGCCGCCTGCCCGACCTGCTGGACAATTGGTCGGTGCGCCGCCTGAAGGAAGCCGGCGCCGATTGCGTCAAGATCCTGCTCTATTACACGCCCTTCGATCCTAAGGACATTAATGACAGGAAGCATGCCTGGGTGGAGCGCATCGGCGACGAGTGCCGAGCCAACGACATCCCCTTCTTCCTCGAATTTGTGGGCTACGAAGAAGGTGTGGACGAGAAAGGCCTCGACTTTGCCCGCAAGAAACCCGAGGTGGTCACCCAGTCCATGGCGGAGTTCACCAAGGACCGTTACGGTGTGGACGTCATGAAGGTCGAGGTGCCCATCAACATGAAATTCATAGAGGGCGCGCGCTCTTACGCCGGCCAGAAGGCCTATTCGAAACACGAAGCTATGGACCTGTTCCGCGGGGCTGCCGCCGTCGCCACCAAACCGTTCATCTATCTATCCGCCGGCGTCTCCAACGCCGAGTTCACGGAGTCTCTGGAGCTGGCTGCCGAGTCTGGCGTCAAGTTCGC
>DATIGQ010000035.1 GCA_035454605.1 Terriglobales bacterium | reverse complement strand
GGATGATGATTGCAGGGAAACGAAAGGCTTGACGCCGGGCCGTATCAACCCCGAACCCAAAGGTGAGCCAAGAATGAGAGTGCACCTGGTCAATCCCAGTGATGTGTCTTTCGGCACGGCAGTCATCACACCGCGCTGGCTCTATGTCTTGGCGTCTGCCACGCCCCGGAGCTACGACGATCCGCTGCTTGTAGATGAGACCCTGGCGGCTCTCGACCCCGCGAGCATAAAACGCGGGGACGTGGTCGGCATCGGCATCCACACTGCGAATGCCCTGCGCGGATACACCATCGGCAAGCTGGCGCGCGAGCGCGGCGCCTACGTAGTCTTCGGCGGCATCCACGCCACACTGTATCCGGAAGAAGCCCACGAACTGGGCGGCGCGCATGCCGTGGTGCAGGGTGACGGCGACTTAGTTTGGAAGACGGTGGTGGCGGATTGCTGTGCCGGCGCCCCGCAGCGCGTCTACCACGGCGGCCAGATTGAGGCCTCCGATTTCGCGCCTGCCCGCTGGGACCTGATCCCTCGTGACCGCTACATGTGGGCATCGGTGCAGACGGTCCGCGGCTGCCCCAAGCATTGCTCGTTCTGTTCGGTCTGGCGCACCGACGGCCAGCGTCCGCGCCAGCGCGCCTGGGACGCCGTGATCGAGGAGATCGTCCAGTTGCGGCGGTTGGGCTTCAACTTCATCGCGCTGGCCGACGATAATTTCTATCCCGTCACCCTCACTGACCTGGAGCTGGCCGAGCGGCAGAACAACACCCAACGGCTCAACCAACTGAAAGCCACTCGCGCAGATCGCTTTGAGCTCTTGCGCCGGCTGGCGCAGCTTCCCAAGGACATGTGCTTCTTCACCCAGATCACCATGGAAGCCGCCGAAGACCCCGACTTCCTCGACGCCATGCGGGCGGCGCGCATCAAGGGCGTTCTGGTGGGCGTGGAGTCGGTGACACCGGAAGGCCTGAAGGACGTGTACAAGGATTTCAACGCTGCGGGCGAGGACCTGGTCGAGCGCCTGCGTACCTTCCGGCAACACGGGGTGTACGTGCTCGGCTCCTTCATCTTCGGCCTGCCCAGCGATCGTCCCTCGACCTTCGACGCCACCGCCGCTGTGGCCGACCGGGCCCAACTCGCCTTCGCCCAGTTCGTCATGCTCACCCCCTTCCCCGGCACCGTCGATTTCCAGCGCTGGGAGAAGAGCATGGAGAACAATCCCATTCGCATCGCCAATGTTCCCTTGACCCGGCGCTGGCTGATTCCGCCGGCCCTGCGGCCCAAACTGTATTGGGAGCACCCGGTCATGTCCACGGACGAGATCCGCCGCCGGACGCAGGGCGTCTGGGACGCGTTCTACTACCTGCGGGCCATCTGGAACCGCTCCCGCTTCATCAAGTCCTGGCAGGGTCGCCTGGCCTTTGTTCTGATTTCGAAAATCTACCGCCAGATGTACGCGGATACGGGGATTGCCACCGACAGCGCGCGCGTCGCCTGGTCGGCGCGCTGGGCGCGCTGGCTGGCGAAACCCTGCCGGCGGCTCTTCTCCGCCCGCCCCATGCCGGACCTGCAGATGCCGGTGGATGTCCCTGCGATTCCGATTCCCTCCCGGGGTGAAGCCACGACCTCTTGTGAAAAGCTCCTTCAATTGTGAACGGCTTCGCGGCCCAGACACCGCGAGTAATGGCAGTCAATGATGGAACACGGAGTCTCGCGGGCTCCGCGGGACGGGTGCGCGGTTGCGTCGCTCAGGGATGCGGTGAGAGCCGGAGGCTCAGCCGCATGCCGACGGCTTCGCGGCGGAAGTTCATGTAGGGGCCGAGGCCGATCCGCCGGCTCCTGTTCTCCGGTCCCAGCCGGAAGGGATCCTGGCCCACGGCCTCCTTCAGCGCGCCTCGCGTGAGCGCATTGGAGAACAGGCGGCTGTTCAGCACGAACCGGGGTAGCTTCGGCCGGCGCCCAAATCCCGAGAGGTCGGCGAGTGGAGCGGGCAGCGACCGGAAGGCAAAACTGGGCGGGGCCAGCGTCCGGCTGAGTTCGAACGTGGGAAGTGTCCTTCGGTCACTCCGTGGGAACGCTCTGAAATCGCCCGGGCCAGCCGCCATCGCTTCCGAGGGGTCGGTACGTGGGCTGAGCAGCGACTGGAAAGCAAAACTGGGCGAGGCCGGCACCCGGCTGAGTGCGAACGCGCGAGGTGTCCTCAGGTCGCTTCGGAGGAACGCTCCGAAATCGCCTGCGCCTCGCGACCTTGGGATCGTCTCAAGAGACCTTGCGCTGAGCTGCGGCTTGCCGAGACCAGACCCGACCGCATCCGATTGCCCGGCCGCTGGTGGCGGAACGGCCAAGACGAGAAGTAGCAGGCAGCCGCCGCAGGAGCACGGACCAACCGACGGCCTCTTTCCCCCGACCGCATTGCAGTAGGAGCGCAACATGGATTCGAATGAAAGTATTCCGCTTTACGATCCGGAAATCTGTTCACAATTGAACCTGGTCGATTCTGGCCGGGCGGAGGCAGGGGTGAAGGGAAAGCGCAGCACCGCAATCGTGCAGATAGCAATGTGTCAGGCAGGCGTTCCCAATTGGGGGAAGCGCCGGCCTAAAGGCTGGCAAAGCTAGAGCCCCCTCTGAATCCGAGTCCTGCCTCTGGAAACCTGCCTTACTCCGGTTTCGCGGGCGGTGATGGAGGAGGAGCGCACGGCTGTCCTGGTCCCATGCCGTGGTGAGGCATCATGCCTCCACCCATGCCCGGGCCCGGCATGGCTTCCATGCGCTTCATCATCTGGTCGAGATGGTCCACCATGGTCTGCCACATGTCCACATTGGCCTGCCAGCGCGCCTTTTCGCTGGCATCGCTGATGTTGTCCACGCTGGCCTTCATCTGGTCCAGATCGGCGTGCAGCTTGTGGAGCTGGGCCTTCATGGCCTCCATGTGCTCCTTGTGCATCGTCTCCATCTTGGCTGCCGCCGGCTTCTCGGACGTCTTTGCCGGTGCCGCCTTCTCAGAGGTCTTCGCCGCCTTCTCAGCATCGGCGGGCTTGGGCTTGCTCTCGGTCGCGCTTGCTGCCTTCGGCGCACCGCCCAGGCTGCGGATGTGCTTGATCAGGCCGGCAATCTGTTCCTTGCTGAGCTTGTCCTTGTAGCCTGGCATCTTGCCTTTGCCGTTGGCCACAGCCTCCTGCAATTGTGCGTCGGTTTGTTTCTGTACTTCCGTTGTGCGCAGGTCTGTGTTCTTCATCGCGCTCTTGCCCGCGGCGTCTGCACCGTGACAAACAGCGCACTTCGTCTTGTAAAGGTTGGCAGGATCCGCGGCGCCGCCCTGGGCCGCTGCCACCGGCGCCATCACCAGCGTGAACCAACAGACGATCAAGACCATCCATCGCATACGCATAGGAGTGCTCCTTTGCCTTCTTGTGGATTGGGATGAAAGTATTCCGCTTGACGATTCGGGAGGCTGTTCACAATTGAACGTGGCTGATGCTCACAAACCGGTTTCCGAAAGCTGGGATTCATCGATCAACGGCGCATTAGAAGTACACACAGTTCGCTGCTGACGGTGGTTCTGCACGATTGATTTGCTGCGCTTTTCCCTTCATCCCCGCCCGGCTCTTGTCCTTGCAGCGGGCACAATATCCAACGGAAATCGGGAGCTGTTCAAAACTGAACATACCGGCGGCGTCAGCACTTCTAGGATTCCTTGTTGAAAGGCCGAGCAAGCGGTTCTGTGGCAGACCAGTCCGCCGACTCCTTAATTCGGTATCTAAACTGACAAGGAAATCCGGCTGCTAAGAGTATTGGTTTGCCAAGGGCGGGACCATCATTGTGCTTCATTAATCTCATATCTGGTTCCGCCCATTTACCCATTCCTGTCGAGGGCGTTTTCGCTCCCTGGCCGCAGAACTGGAGGGCCTATTAGAAAGGAATCGGCGCCTTCTTGTCGCTGTGATGATCGGGCTGATCGGCTGCTCGCGGTTCGGTAGGTGCTCAATATTGAACAGACTCGTCAGGATGCGTGTTTGTAAGGTTACCAATCTTCATCGAAGCGCAAGCGAGAGGGGCCCATGTTTACCAGCCAACGCGAAAAGTACGCAGACCCAGACATCGTTGCTCTGGTGGAATTGGATATACAGAAAATGCGGGTGCGGATAGTCCTGGCGCGTGAGGCAATCAGCGAACGATTGCGAGAGCTGGAACAGCCCAGGAACCGTCACGGGGAAGGGCAGGGCATCGAAGCCTGCGCCAAGGAGAGTGGTTCGTGACTACGAACGATGGGCGGATGGATCGGCGTGATGCAATGCAGCCGCGTGGCGTGGAACTGCCGCTGCCGTGAAAACTACTGCTGTTTGCGCAGGCGGATGAGAAGTGCCGCTTTGACAAGAGGCTTATAGCGACTGTGCAGTTTACCTGCCACTTGTTCGAGCGCGACCTCAACACCAATCTCACCAATCTCAGTTTTCGCGGCAAGGGGCGCGGCGCATCGCCAGAGCAGGCGGTCGCGGCCCGCGCCCCCAGCTACTTTCCCGTCGTACACAAGCATAGAAGTGGCGAAGGCAGATGTCTGTTCACATAGAGACACTGCCAACCTTATTTGTCCGGCGACGGTCGCGCGCTGAACAACCTCTGCTCGCGGCCTACTTGCTCTCGCGTGAAAGGATACGAAATGTCAGATGAAGAGCACAGGAAGGCGATAACCGAGCCTAGTCCTTGGTCGCTCTTGCGTTCCTGACCGCGCCTTGGTTAAGGGCCTCTTTGGCGGCTGCCCTGCGGTCCCGATGCGATTCGCTGCGTATGCCGCCAGAGTTTAGCTCACATTGTTGTCCAGCGCTTGCTCCACACGTAGGACAAGGAACCTCTAGTGCGGCTTGTCTCTTGTGCATGATGCCGAATCATGACACATGTTCAGCGAGAATGAAGGCCAATATTGAACACTCAGGTTTCGTGGAGCAGACCAGCAACCAGAAGCTCGGCAAGAGTCCGGATGTGAATTGTCGAGCCGACCGGTGGAGCTCGGCGACCAGATACTAAGCGGGTGCCGGCTTTGTCTGTGGGCGTCGGGCGGCGGCAGCGTGAAAGGGAAAGCGCAGCAACTTCAATCGTGCAGAACCACACTGAGCAGCGAACTATGCACTTCCATTCCGCCGTTGTACTTGATGAATCCCAGCTTTCGGAACCGGTTCATGAAGAAGTTGACGCGCGAGCGGGTGGTGCCGACCATCTCGGCCAGGGTTTCCTGAGTGATGGGGGGGATGACAGGCTCCGGCTTTCCTTCTTTGCCAAAGCGGGCCAGCAACAGAAGGATCCGAGCCAGCCGTTTCTCGCTCGAATTGAAGAGCTGATCGACCAGGTCTTCTTCGTATCGGATGTTGCGCGCCAGCAGATACGCCACGAAGAGATCGGAGAATGCGCTTTGCTGGTGAAGCACCTGCATCATCGCCTTCTTTTCGATTCTGACCACGGAGCAGTCGGTCATGGCCAGGGCGGTAGACATGCGTAGGGGCTGACCCGCAATGCACCCCTCGCCAAAGAAGTCCCCGGGGCCGAGCAGTCCTATGACCGCTTCCTTGCCCTGTTGGGACACCACCGTGAGCTTCACCCTGCCCTTCTGCAGATAAAGGATCGCGTTCGCAGGCTCCCCTTGGACATAGATGTTCTCCTTCTTGCGGAACTCCAGCATCCGCCTGCCCTGGCCAATGCTGGCCAGGAACGCCTTGGGGTCAAACGTTTTCGGGCCATTCCTAACGGGTGGCATAAACCCTGCCTCCTTACGAGAGCAGGCTAGCACCTCACGTTTTCTGTGGGGAAATTCTTTGAAATCCGGGGAAAATCTTAGGGGATTGAATAGACGGTGCGTTTGCGCTGTTTTTAACTTTCCCCCCCCGGGGGGGGGGGGGGGGGGGGGGGGCAGAGAGAGGGTAGGGGCAGACCGGTTTCCGCTGTGGAAGCCGACCGTAACGCTAGCCCGCCGAGAAAGTCACGTCCATATATTTTACTTGACAATAGTGACCGAACAAGGATAGATTTACAAGTATTTAGCGATACGCTTTCGTAACGGAGGCGCCGATGAAGAAGAACGGAAACAACGGGGAGGCCCTTCACTTCTCCAGTATCTCGCAGGTGGACGTTCCCCAAGGACGGCAAGGCAAGCATAGAAAACTGGTCTCCCAGATTCTCGAGGATCTGGAGCGCACCGCTGCGGACACAGCCGTCCGTGTCCCGCTGAGTAGCCTGGACGGGGAGAAGATGCAGAACGTGCGCTCGGCCTTGAACCGGGTCACCCGGGCGAAGAAGATGGAAGTGGCCACCTCTGCCGATGAGAAGTACCTGTACGTGTGGCGCAAGGCCACCGTGTAGCAAGGATTGCGAGGTGCGCCCAGTCCGCAAGCGGCAGCAGATGGCCCGCGGGTTTACGCGCTAACCCCCTGCTTCCAATGATCCCGGCCGAGGCCTCCTGGCGCAGAACCGCGTCCAGGCTTCCCGCCATCCCCGCTACCCAAGCGGGGAATACACTCGGCAACTCCTGGGGAATATTGCAGAGCTGTGCGATTTTGGACAGCGCCGCCAGGCTTCCGAATGTCAGAGTCTGCGGTGAGTCGCGCGAAAAGCGCGGCGGCAAGGTTCCGGGACGGCATCGCCTTTCTGGCTTGGGCGAACGGCAAGAAGTTCTACACACGGGAATTCCACAGCTAACCTGCCTTTCGATGCCGTTCCGGGAAAACGTCTGGTGGTTTCGTGCTATAGACACAGCCTTCGTGGACTCCCAGAGGGCACGGTTCGATGTGTGCTTCCCCGTCTCGTCCAGCCGGGTAGCCTGCAGCAAGAGACACCAGCCTGGCCAGAAGTTTCACAAAGGTTCAGGCGCCCATCTTGGGCATAAGCGAAGGACCGAGAAGGAATCCCGCACGGACGCCTTCACGCCCAGTGTGCAATTTGGAACATTATTGCTATGCGCATGTGGATACGATTTTCGCATGTCGAGAAGGAGACTTAAGAAACACAAACGGCGCCCCAAGAAAGTGAAGCAGCCTGACCCTCGCTGACCACCGAAGCTACCGCGACGAGCACGAGCCCATCAGCGCCGTGCTCGGAGAGCACTCTTAAGGAGAAACGAGATGAGCACAATCCCAGTAGACTTTTCAGTGCTCAATTTAGTGCCTGCAAAGGTGCAAGCCAATCGACAGCATGCTTCCCCCAAGCGCCCAGTGGATGGACTTGCCGAGGCCAGAAGGGCTAAAAGGAAGCAAAAGCGCGCAAGGCATAGGGCTAAGTTGAGAAGGTCACACACTAACGGCTGATCGTCTGGATTCCAGAAAAACGCCGCCACCATCGATTGCTGCGGTTAGGATCAATTTCTTGGCAGTCTGCCGGCAGCTGTCTGCTCCTCTTGCACGAATCCCTCAAACCGCGCGATCCGTGCGGGTTTATGCTCGGGCGTCGGGCGGACATACCGCATTGTCATCTGTTAGATGCCAGCTCGCCGCAATTTCACCTGGCATTGCCTGCCGCACACGTTTGCCAGCCGACTGGTGATGGCTGGGGTGGACCTCCGTACGGTTCAGGAGTTGATGGGTCACAAGACGATCTCGATGACCTGCCGCTATGCTCACCTGGCACCGTCTCACAAGCAGGCGGCAGTCGAGAGACTGAGCGCCGCAGCTACCCATCCAAGGCGACAAAGTGACACCAGAAGTGACACCAGCGCTCGAAGCGAGGAACGAGTAGAAGCGGCAGCAACCACATAAGTAACGTACAATCAACTGGCTAGCGTTCATTGCCCGGGTGGCGAAACTGGCAGACGCACGGGACTTAAAATCCCGGGTCCCGAAAGGGACGTGGCAGTTCAAATCTGCCCCCGGGCACCATCCTTGTTTCAGTCCTTGTTTCAGTATCCCGTGCAGAACTGGAAGTGCATGGGGTCGCGGCTCGCGCCCTGGAATTCGCCGCCCCACTTGAAGCCGAACTTCTGGAACGCCGCCACCACCCCGGGATGCATGTTGCCCGCCGTCCCCTGGGCGTTGGTCTGTGGATTCAGGTCGATGGCGATCCCCCAGGAGTGCGCCGAGAGCTTGCTGCTGGTGCGCTTGGCGCGGTAGTTGTAGCAGCCGCCATAGGTCAGGATCTCGCCCCGCAACCGCTGCGTGTCGATCTCCTCGAATACGGCCGCGAAGATCTCCTTCAGCTTTTTGTGGCACTGAATGCGTGTGACCTTGCTCGCCAGGTCCCAGGAGAGCGGGATGGGGAAGGGCAGCGTCGCCCGTTCGATGTAGTTGGACTCCCAGCCCGCCTTCAGCGTTCCGTCGGCCGCGATGTAGTTGTAGATGTTCCCGAACGTCGCCAGGATCTCGCTGAGTCCATGCGGCGTAGCCAATCCGGACGCCCCCACCGGCGTCACCGCAGCCGGCGCCAACAGATCGTTCTTGGCCGGAATTTCGATCCGTTGCCCGAGGAAGATGCGGTTGGGATTGGTGATGCCGTTGTACTGCGCCAGCTTGCGGTAGAGCGAGCCGTCGTTGTAGAAGCGCGCCGCGATCTTCGCCAGCGTGTCGTTGCTCTGGATGGTGTACGTCTGCATGGAGCTGCTCCTGTCCTTCGGGGGATCCAGCCGCCTATCCCGGACGGAGCGTGACCCTAACATGGTTTTCCGGATTTGCTGCGGATAGGTCTGCTTTTGTTCCGGGACCGGAACACGCAAGGTGTGGCTGTCGCAGGCTCGGGCGCCCCACGTCCACGCCTGTCGTTAGCGGGGAGTGGGAAAACAACGCAGAACGCGCCTAACGCGACGGCGCGGTTTCGTCCTTGTACACCTTCCCGCCCTTCATCACGAAGGCCACGTGCTCGAGCACGGTGACGTCCTTCAGCGGATCGCCGCCCACCGCGATGAGGTCTGCATACTTTCCCGCCTTGATGGAGCCCACATCTGGGGTACCGATCAGGTCAGCGGCGTTCACCGTGGCCGCCTGGATGGCCTGCATGGGCGTCATCCCATAGCGGACGTAGTACGCGAAGTCGCGCGCGTTCCATCCGTGCGGATAGACGGCCGAATCTGTGCCGTACGCGATCTTCACTCCCGCTCGGACCGCTTTGCGGAAGTTCTCCCGCTGCAGGTCGGTGAGTTGCGCGCTCTTATCCAGGAACGACTTGGGCATGCCCCGCTTCGCAGCTTCTTCCGCGATGTAATCGCCGTCGTAGAGGTCGGCCACCAGATACGTTCCATGCTGCTTCATCAGCGCGATGCCTTCTTCGTCCAGCAGCGACCCATGCTCGATCGAAGCCACGCCCGCGCGCACCGCGTTCTTGATGCCTTGCGCGCCATGGGCGTGCGCGGCCACTCTCATGCCGAACTTTCGCGCTTCGTCCACGGCGGCCTCGAGCTCCGCCGGAGTGAAATCCTCTGCCCCCGGCCTGCTGTTGTGGGTGAGCACGGCGCCGGTGGCCAGCACTTTGATGTGGTCCACGCGCTGTGTCGCCAGTTCGCGGATTCGCTGGCGGACTTCGTCCGGGTTGTCCGCGATCCCGTAGCGCAGGTCCCAGGGCAGCGTGATGTCCGGGGCGAACCCGGTGACCGCGCCCGCGCCGCCGGTGATGGTGATGTAGGCTCCGGCCACGAACATGCGCGGACCGACCACATCGCCACGCGCGATCGCGTCACGCAGCTCCGCGTCCACCAGCGCGCGGTACGTCCCCACGTCGCGCACGGTGGTGAATCCCGCCTCCAGCGTCTTGCGCGCATTGCCGATCGAGTCGAACGCCTTGCGCGCCGAGGTCTTCTTCAACTCGTTGAGTGGATCGACGTCCTCCACGTCCACCAGGTGCGTGTGACAGTCGATGAGTCCCGGCAACACCGTCATCCGCGAAAGATCAATGACTTTGGCGTCCGCGGGGATGGCCAGTCCCGCGCCCACCGCCTCGATGCGCTCGCCGCGAATCAGGATGATCTGGTTCTCCAGCACCGCGCCGGACTCGACCTCCACCAACCGTCCGGCTTTCACCGCCACCACCTGCGCCTGTGCGGCGACAACGCACAGCAACAGCAGCCCGGCAATGCCAGCCACTCTTCTCATCACCACCTCCACGGGAATCGGCATTGTACATTGCGAGAAATGAAGAGGAAGACGGGATCGGGCCAAATGCGACCCAAGTTTCATGCGACAATCAATGGTTGCGACCAAAGCCATTCACGCCCCTGATGTCGCGGATTCTTATCCTGCTGGTCGCTCTCGGCGCGGGCACGCCCGGCGCGCTCGCGCAATCGTTTGACCCGGCCCAGGGTGCTTTGCCCGACGCCCCTTCCGCCACCCGGGTGCAGGGCACGGTGGCGCGCGACGCGCCCTATGTTCCTCTTACCCCGCGCGAGAAGTTCGCCGTCGCCACGCTGCGCACCCGGCGCGGCTCGATCTTCCTGCTCGCCGGCTTCCAGGCCGGATTCTCACAGGCCGTCGACCGGCCGGAAGGCTTCGGTCAGGGAGCCGATGGTTACGGCCGCCGCTACGGCGCCGCGCTCGCCGACAATTTCTCCTTCGACTTCTTCGGCCGCTTCGCCTTTCCCGTGCTGCTCCATCAGGATCCTCGTTATTTCCGTGCCGGCTCAGGGCCAGCCGGCAGCCGCCTCAAGTATGCCGTCAGCCGGATTCTTGTCACCCGCACCGACTCGGGCGGCCGGACTTTCAATTCCTCGCAGGTCATGGGCAGCCTGTTCTCTTCCGCTCTCGCCAACGCGTACTACCCTGAAGAGGACCGCGATGCCGCCGGCACCTTTTCCCGTGCCGGATCACGGCTCGCCTGGGCGGCCGCCGGCAACATCCTGCGCGAATTCTGGCCCGATATCCGTCACAAGATCCGCCCCCGCAACCAGCCCGCTACACCCTCACAGTCGCCTCCCGATTCCTCCGTAACCCACTGAAACTTCTACCCTTTGTCCCGCTCGGCGGAAGGAGGCACCCTTTAACCGCCGAATTGTGCCATTCGCTACAAAGGCATTCATGCCCTCCACTCTGACGGGCAGAATGATTGCGGGATACTGTGTCTCTCGGTAGCGCTGAGGCCCTTCTAAGGCCTCCAGGCTGGCAACCTTCAACCTCCCCGGTGAGCGGGGAAGCGGATAAGGTGAGCAGATGAGCACTTCGACGCATCCGACTGTGAACGGCGAACTGGTGCAGATCCAAACCGCGGAAGAGATGATCCGGCAGCGCGTGGCCGAAGAGCGCGCTCGCCTGGAGCGTGAGGCGGGCATCGTCCACCGCCAGCTCCATCATTTCCACAAGCCCATTGAGCGCCCTTTCACCAAGCAGGAGCGGCCGCGCACTACGCTGTTGTTCGGCGGCCTCACCTGGAAGCACGAAAAGCTGGTGCACGGCGCCCTCGAAGGTTTGGGCTACAAGTGCGAGGTGGTTCCCACGCCCAACGTCCGCGCCTTCCAGCTCGGCAAGGAGTACGGCAACAACGGACAGTGCAATCCGACCTACTTCACCGTCGGAAACCTGGTGCAGTATCTGCAATCGCTCGAGGAAGCCGGCCAGAAGCGCGAAGACATCATTGGCAATTACCTGTTCCTCACCGCGGGCGCTTGCGGTCCCTGCCGCTTCGGCATGTACGAATCCGAGTACCGCCTGGCGTTGCGCAACGCCGGCTATGACGGCTTCCGCGTCATGCTCTTCCAGCAGTCCGGCGGCCTCAACCAATCCGAGGCCGAAGCCGGCCTGGTGATGAACCTGGATTTCTTCCTGGCCATCCTCAACGGTCTGAACATGGGCGACTGCATCAACGAAGTCGCCTACATGATCCGCCCCTACGAAGTGAACGCCGGTGAGACCGATGCCGTCCTCGACGAAGTCATCGACTACATGCACGAGGTGCTGAAGAAGAAGGCCCCGTGGAAGGTCGAGGACAAACTGGGCGCGCTCGCCGACAAGCTGCCCATGAAGGGCACGGTCGGATATCTGGGCAAGTTCCTCAACCAGCTCTACGGCGAGGATTACGTCGAAGCCCTTCACCACGTGCGCGACCGCTTCAACTCCATCGCCGTGGACCGCCTGCGCGTCAAGCCCACCGTGAAGATCACCGGCGAGTTCTGGGCCCAGACCACCGAGGGCGACGGCAACTTCAACATGTTCCGCTTCCTGGAGCGCGAAGGCGCCCAGGTCATGGTGGAATCCATCGGCACCTGGATCAGCTACCTCATCCACCAGGCCGTCCAGCAGACCAAGGACCGCCGCGGGCTGGAGGAAGGCGCGATCATGCCGCCCTCCTGGCGTGTCGACAAGCACGCCCAGATCGAGTGGCGCTTCCGCAACAAGCTGCTCAAGCTCAAGGCGGCCGAAGCCATCTTCACCCGCGAGTACTCGAAGATCGTGGAAGCTCTCGGCGGCATCGGCCATCAACTGGTCAGCCAGTACGAGCTGCAGCGCGTCGCGCATCCCTACTACAACTCGCGCGCCGCCGGCGGCGAAGGTCACCTCGAAGTCGCCAAGAACATTTACTACACCAACCGCGAGCTGGCGCACATGGTGCTCTCGCTCAAGCCCTTTGGCTGCATGCCCTCCACGCAATCGGATGGCGCGCAGTCGGCCGTGGTCGCGCACTTCAAGGACATGATCTACCTGCCCATCGAGACTTCGGGCGAAGGCGAGGTCAACGCCCACAGCCGCGTCCAGATGGCGTTTGGCGAAGCCAAAGCCAAGGCCAAGACGGAGATGAAGGACGTGCTCGAGAAGGTCGGCAAGACCGCGGAAGAGTTGCGCGCCTACGTCGCCGAGCATCCCGAGATGCAGAAGGCCCTGTATCAGGTGCCCAAGTACAAGGGCATCGTGGGCACCTCAGCCAACTTTGCCATCCACGTCGCCCAGCGCATGGGCGTCAACGTGCCGTACCACCCTGAGAGTCATTAGCGTTGTCATCCCGAGCGCAGCGACGGATCTGCTCTATCGAATCGAACGGAGACGAATGTCCGGACTGACCGAAAAGGCGAACCCGCAGAAGGCCTACAACCTGCTCTGGATGGGTGTGGACGTCGGCTCCACCACGGTGAAAGTCGTGGTGGTGGACGGTGAAACCGACGACATCCTCTGGCAGGACTACCAGCGCCACGAGACCAAGCAGCCCGAAAAGGCCTTGGAGATGCTGAAGGCCATCGCCACCGACTTCCCGGCCACGCCGCGCGAGAATTTCCGCGCCTTCATCACCGGTTCGGGCGGCGGCGGCATCGCCAAGCACATCGGCGCCAAGTTCGTGCAGGAAGTCAACGCCGTTTCCCTCGCCGTCGAAAAGCTCTATCCCGAGTGCGGCTCGGTCATCGAGCTGGGCGGCCAGGACGCCAAGATCATCATCTTCAAGGAAGACCCGGAGACCGGCAAGAAGAAGAAGCTGCCCTCCATGAACGACAAGTGCGCGGGGGGCACCGGCGCGGTCATCGACAAGATCAACGCCAAGCTGCGCATCCCCTCCGAGCAGCTCTGCCAGATGGGCTACGAAGGCATCAAGCTCCATCCCGTAGCCGGCAAGTGCGGCGTCTTCGCGGAAACCGACATCAACGGCCTGCAGAAGCAGGGCGTGCCGCCGCCCGAGCTGATGGCCTCGCTCTTCGAGTCCATCGTGCAGCAGAACCTCTCCGTGCTCACCCGCGGCAACACGCTGCGTCCCGTGGTCCTGCTGCTCGGCGGCCCCAACTGCTACATCAAGGGCATGCGCGACTGCTGGAAGGCCAACATTCCCCGCATCTGGGAGGAACGCAATTACCCGCTGCCCGAAGGCGTCGACCCCAAAGACCTGGTCCGCACCCCCGATAACGCCCAGTATTTCGCCTGCATCGGCGCGGTCGAGTTCGGCAAGCAGGAAGATCCCGGGGTCGGCCTCTACCAGGGCTACGACAAGCTGGAGTGGTACATCACCGAGGGCCGCAACCAGGAAAAGATGAAGAGAGGCGCCGGCGCCGCCCTGGCCAAGGACGAAACCGAGCTCGCCGCCTTCAAGCAGGCCTATGCCAAGAAACCCTTCCACGCGGCCACGTTCGAGCCCGGCCAGACGGTCGAAGGCTTTATCGGCATTGACGGCGGCTCCACTTCTACCAAGGCCGTTCTGGTGGACAAGCACCGCAACGTCCTGTGCAAGACCTACCAGCTCTCCAAGGGCAATCCCATCGAGGACACCCAGGAAGTCCTGGCCAAGCTGGCCCAGCAGGTCACCGACTCCGGCGCCACGCTCAACATCATGGGCGTGGGCACCACCGGCTACGCCAAGGACATCCTGAAGGACGCCGTCGGCGCCGACGTGGCCCTGGTCGAAACCGTCGCGCATACCCAGGCCGCGCTGCACTTCTACCACGACGCTGACGTCATCTGCGACGTGGGCGGCCAGGACATCAAGATCATCATCCTCAAAGACGGCCGCGTGAAGGATTTCAAGCTCAACACCCAGTGCTCCGCCGGCAACGGCTACTTCCTGCAGGGCACCTGCGAGACTTTCGGTTTCAAGGTGGAGCAGTTCGCCGATATCGCCTTCGGCGCCAAGTCCTTCCCCCAGTTCGGCTACGGCTGCGCCGTCTTCATGCAGAGTGACATCGTGGACTTCCAGCGCCAGGGCTGGAAGCCGGAAGAGATCATGGCCGGCCTGTGCAACGTGCTGCCCAAGAACATCTGGCTGTACGTCTCGCAGATTCCCAATCTCTCCGCCATCGGCCACAAGTTCGTCCTGCAGGGCGGCACCCAGCACAACCTGGCCGCGGTCAAGTCCCAGGTGGACTTCATCGAGTCGCGCTTCAAGGGCAAGGACGTGCAGCCGGAAGTCATCGTGCACCAGCACTGCGGCGAGGCCGGCGCCATCGGCTGCGCCTTCGAGGCCGTCCGTCTGTGGGAGAACGGCAAGCAGACCGAGTTCGTCGGTCTGGAGAACGTGGCCTCCATCTCCTTTACCACCACCCGCAACGAGGACACGCGCTGTTACTTCTGCAAGAACAAGTGCCTGCGCACCTTCATCGACGTCAAGACCGCGCTTCCCAATCCCGGCTACAAGCCGCCGGTCAAGACCAAGGTGCCGCTCGCGGCCGGCGCCCAGCGCCTCATCATCGCCACCTGCGAAAAGGGCACGGTCGAGAACGTCGAGGAGATGCGCGTCATCAAGGGCAACATCGACGCCATCAAGAA
>DATIGQ010000034.1 GCA_035454605.1 Terriglobales bacterium | reverse complement strand
ACCATTGCCGGCATCTGTTAACCGGAGGGTTGTAGGTTCGAGTCCTACCTGAGGAGCCATTTCTTTTCTTTTCTTTTCTTTTCTTTTCGTTTTGTCCCCTCCTTCACTTGATTCCTTCTTTCCTTACTTCTTTGCTCCGAGAGGAGCAAGGCGGATTCCGGCGTATGCTGGTCGGTCCATGAGCCTGCATCTGGAAAGCGGCACCGCGCGGCCGGTGCTGGTGTTCGACGGCGAGTGCGGATTCTGCCGCGCCTGGGTGGAGTACTGGAAGCCGCTCACCGGCGAGCGCGTGGAGTACGTGGCGTTCCAGGAGGTGGGGGAGCGGTTTCCGCAGGTGGCGCGCGAGGATTTTGCCGCTGCCGTGACCCTGGTTGAGCCGGACGGCCGGGTGCTGCGGGGCGCCGAGGCGGTGTTCACGCTGCTGGAGCCGGTGCGCGGCAAGCGCTGGATGCTGTGGGCGTACGAGCACGTGCCGCTGGCGGAGCCGCTCACCGAAGCCTTCTACGGATGGGTGGCGCGGCATCGGCCGCTGGCGCTGCGCGTGACCAAGCTGCTGTGGGGAGTGCCGCTGCGGCCGCAGAGATTCACGCTGGGACCGTGGCTTTTTCTGCGCGCGCTGGCGGCGATTTATGCAATCGCCTTCGCGTCCTTCGGCGTGCAGGTGACGGGGCTGATTGGGGAGCACGGCGTGCTGCCGGTCGCAGAACTGCTGCCGCAGGCGCAGGCAGCACTGGGAGCGCGAGCCTACTGGGCGCTGCCGACGGTGTTCTGGCTGGACGCGAGCGATCGCGCGCTCGAAGCCGTATGTGTGGCCGGAGTCATGCTGGCGGTCCTGTTGTTCTTTCTGGGCGGCACAGGAAGGATCAGCGCATCGGCTCGTGGCGTGGTGTGCCTGACGCTGTTTGGGCTGTACCTGTCGCTGGCGACCGCGGGCCAGGACTTCATGAACTTCCAGTGGGACGCGCTGCTGCTCGAGGCCGGATTCCTGGCCATTTTCCTGGATGTAGGGAAGGTGACGCGCTGGCTTTTCCGCTGGCTGCTTTTCCGCCTGGTCTTCCTTTCCGGGGCGGTGAAGCTGCTGAGCGGAGACCCGGCTTGGCGGGCGCTGGCCGCGCTGCGCTACCACTACGAGACCCAGCCGCTGCCCACGCTGCCGGCCTGGTACATGCACCAGCTCCCGCTCGAGTTCCATAAGCTGGAAGCGGTGGCGATGTTCGCGGCGGAGCTGGCCGTGCCGTTTCTGTTCTTCGCGCCGCGCAGCATCCGGCACTTCGCGGCGCTGGTGAGCCTCGGGTTGCAGGCGCTGATTTTCGTCACCGGGAACTACACCTTTTTCAACCTGCTGACGGTGGCGCTGTGCCTGTTCCTGCTGGACGATGCGCTGATCGGGCGGTGGGTGCCGGCGCGAGTTTTGCCTCAGGGGCTAAAGCCTAGTGCGCTACGGGAATCGGGTGGCGTGCCGGTCGGAGAGAATCATGGCGTGTCGCGATGGAAGATGGTGGTGGGGTCGCTGGTGGCGTCGTTCGTTTTGCTGGTGAGCGGGTACGAGCTGGCAGAGATGTTCTTTCGCGTCCAGTCAGAAACGGGTTATGCGTTGCTGATGCGCGTGTATCCCTTCCGGGTGGTGAACACCTACGGGCTGTTCGCGATCATGACCACGTCGCGGGGCGAGATCGTGCTGGAAGGCTCGAACGACGGCGTTGTATGGCAGGAGTACGAATTCAAGTACAAGCCGGGAGATGTGATGCGACAGCCGCGCTGGGTGGAGCCGCACCAGCCGCGCCTGGACTGGCAGATGTGGTTCGCCGCGCTGGGCAGCCCGCGCCACCATCCCTGGGTCATCCGCCTGATGGTCCGCCTGCTGGAGGGGAGGCCGGAAGTGCTGGCTCTGCTGGGTAAGAATCCGTTTCCCGAGAAGCCGCCCAAGTTCGTGCGGGCCCGGTTCTATGAGTATCGCTTCACCACGCCCGAAGAACGGCGTCAGACGGGGGCGTGGTGGAGCCGGGACCTGAGAGGCGTGTATGTGCCGGAGATCGCGCTGAGAGAGGGCAGCGACAGGCGATAAGCATGAGCTGGAACCAGGGCTTTCAGGGTGGTGTGCTCGCGCCGCGCCAGCCGACCGGCCTGCTGGAAGAGAGCGGCGGTAACCTGGAGAGTCGTCTTCATACGGCTACCCATATCATGTCGGAATATTCTGATTGGAGTGAAGGAAGTTCTCGGGGTCGTAGCGCTTCTTGATGTCGCGCAGAGTGAAGAAGTTCTCGCCGTAGGCGGCGGGGACTCTTTCCGCCTCATCGTCGGAGAGCAGGTTCACGTAGACACCGCCGGTCACGTGTTTCGACATTGCCTGGTTGAACGAGTTCACCCAAGCAAAATTGGTTTCGTCCTGGGCCCGGTCGGCCCATCCCGCAAGGATGTGAAATCCAAACGCCGGATGGCGATGTGGAAATGCAGTTGCGCCCGGGGCGATGCGTGCCACCGCGCCCCCATAAGGTTCGAAGTAAACGGAGGTGTACGCGCCTGGGATGGATTCGGTGTGGGTAACAACGGTTTCGATGGTTTCGTCGGTGAGTGAATTCAGATAGTGGGCGCGGGAAAGCCAACGCAATCCTTTCGGCAGTCCGGCGTCAAAGCTTTGCTGCAGCGCGACGTAATCGAGCACGCCCACCGTGTCCACGGCAGGGGATCCAAAGTTCCGCAAAGAATCTACGACCCGTTCACCTTCTGTGATCGGTCCCGTCCAGCCTGGGATCAGCGAGATGGCGCTCTTTCCGTGAAGCTGTTTCGGAAAAGGATCGATCGGTGGCGCCGTGAAGGTGAAGGGATAGCACTGCAAGGCATCAGGAGCCGAGGGCATGAAGTCGCGGAAAAAGCGAAGAACCTCATGAGCCGCGGACCATGGGTAGATGATCTGCCCACCCAGCACCTTGGGACCCACTTCGTGAAGTTGGTACTCGAAGGCGGTCACAATGCCGAAGTTTCCGCTGCCTCCGCGCAGGGCCCAGAAGAGGTCGGGATTCTCATCGGCCGAGGCGCGCACACGCTGTCCTGAGACCAGTACGACTTCTGCGGCACGGAGATTGTCGAGCGCGTGCCCGAAACGGCGGGAGAGCCAGCCCGTGCCTCCGCCCAGGGTGAAGCCCGCGATGCCGACCGTGGAAACGGTTCCGCCGGTGGTGGCGAGTCCGTGGCGCTGCGCTTCGCGGTCGAATCTTCCCCACCTGACGCCGGGGCCGACGCGGGCGCGACGATGCTCGGGGTCGACCTCGACGAAGTCGATTGCAGAAAGATCGATGACGATGCCGTCGCAAACCGATTTTCCTGCGAAATCGTGCCCGCCGCTGCGGACGGAGACGGGGAGGCCGATTCCCTTCAGCGCGGCAAGAGTGGCGATGACATCGTCCGCCGACGCGCAGCGAACGATGGCCTGAGGATGACGATCGATGCGCGCATTCCAAACCGATCGAGCATCGTCGTAACCGGGGGCGCCAGGACGAATCACGGTTCCGGCAATCCGGGCCTCGAGGTCGAGCAAGATTGTCTGACCGGGCACTTCACCTCCTTCGTAGTCAGTTTCACACTTTCAATCCATCATCACAAATGGGGTACAGCAGTCTGTCCATCGCGTGCGAATCACGCCATGCGACCCGACCCGGGCCCGCATCCGCATTTCTCCCCGCCAAGAACCTTGCACACCGGGGCCAACAGCCACCCGCAAGATGGCCCTTTTGCATTTGTAATTTCTAATTTGTAATGTGCAATTTGGGGCGGACGTACAATGGTGCGAGCCTGTGAATCATGCCTGAGACTCTGAAGACGACCTGTCCGCTGGACTGCCCGGATACGTGTGCGCTGGGCGTGACCGTGGAAGACGGCAAGATCACCTCGATCGGCGCGGCCGACGGCCATCCGGTGACGGGCGGCTTCATCTGCTCGAAAGTGCGGCGGTTCGGCGAGCGGGTATACAGCGGCGAACGGTTGCTCTATCCCATGCGGCGCACCGGGCCCAAGGGCTCGGGGACGTTCGAGCGCATCACGTGGGACGCGGCGATTGCCGAGATTGCGGCGAGGTTCGTTGACGTGAAGCACGTGTGGGGCGGCGAAGCCATCCTGCCCTATCACTACGGCGGGTCGAACGGCTGGATGACGGACGGCACGCTCGACGACCTGCTGTTCGCGCGGCTGGGAGCGTCGCGGCTGGCGCGCACGCTGTGCGCGGCGCACGCTACCGAGGTCGCGCTGGGCATGTACGGCAAGATGCCGGGCGTGGCGTTTGAAGATTTCGTCGATGCGCGCTTCATCGTGATATGGGGCGCAAACCCCAAGGCCAGCAACATCCATCTGGTGCCGTTCCTGCGCGAGGCCAAGCGGCGCGGCGCGTTCATCGCCACGGTGGACCCGACCCAGAATTTCTCTGAAGCGGAAGCCGACCTGCATTTGCCGGTGTATCCGGGCGCCGATCTGCCGCTGGCGCTGGGCATGATCCGCCATTGGGAAGAGCGGAACTGTTTCGACCGTGAGTTCCTCGCAAAACATGCGCGGGGCCTGGAGACCTTGCTCGAAGCGGCGCGGGAATGGCCGCTGGAGCGGGCGGCAGCGGCGGCGCGTGTTCCGGCGGACGACATCCGCACGCTGGCGGACAAGTGGGCGGAAACCTCGCCCGCGCTGCTGCGTCTGGGATGGGGCGTGGAGCGCAACCGAAATGCGGGACAGGCGATGGCCGCGGTGATGGCCATGCCGGCGCTGCTGGGCAAGTTCGGAGTACGCGGCGGCGGGTACACGCTGAGCAATGGCGGCGCGGGAAAGCTGGACAACGTGCGCTTACTGGGCGATGTGAAGTGGCAGACGCGCGAGCTGAACATGACGCAACTGGGCGAGCTGCTGAACGGCAAGCTCGATCCGCCGGTGAAGGCGCTGTTCATATACAACTGCAACCCGGCAGCAACGGTGCCGGACCAGAACGCGGTGCTGCGCGGCTTGAGCCGCGA
>DATIGQ010000033.1 GCA_035454605.1 Terriglobales bacterium | reverse complement strand
ACCGACTTCAGCTCAACAATGACGAGATCTTCGACAAGCAAATCGATTCGGTAACCAAGATCCAGCTTGATGCCGTCATAAACCACCGGCAATTCGACCTGCGCCTCCGCCTTGAGACCCATCTTGAGCAATTCGTGCTGTAAGCAGGCCTCATAGGCGCTCTCAAGCAGTCCAGGGCCGAGGGCTGAGTGTACCTTCATCGCGGCAGTGATGACCGCGTGGCTCACTCCGTCGGCGGTCATTCTGGGCCTATTTGTCGCCGTAACCTGCACCTGATTCCTTTGGTGTCCTTCGTGTCCTTTGTGGTTAATCAAGGTTCTCAAAGATGCCGGCCGCTCCCATGCCGCCGCCCACGCACATGGTCACCATGCCGTAGCGGGCCTTGCGGCGCTTGAGTTCGCGGATCACTGTGGCTGTGAGCTTGGCTCCCGTGCAGCCCAGTGGATGCCCCAACGCGACGGCTCCGCCGTTCGGGTTTACGCGCTCGGGGTTGAGTCCGGCCTCCTGAATCACGGCCAGCGATTGCGCCGCGAACGCTTCGTTCAATTCAATGACCGCGATGTCTTCCAGCTTCAGCCCGGCCAGTTTCAGCGCCTTGGGAATGGCAAACACCGGGCCCAGTCCCATCTCTTCCGGCTTGTAACCGGCGGTGGCGAAGGAGACGTAGCGCGCCAGGGGCTTGATGCCAAGCTGCTGGGCGCGTTCGGCAGACATCACCACCGCTGCGGCGGCGCCATCGGACATCTGCGAAGCATTGCCTGCGGTCACCGTGCCCTTGGCATGAAACGCCGGTTTCAGCTTAGTCAGCGCTTCGATGGAGGTATCCGCGCGCGGTCCTTCATCGACTTTGAAAACGATCTCGGTTCGCTTCGGCTTCGCGCCATTGGGCGTGGTGAAGCTTACCGGCACCGGCACAACCTCGTCTTCGAATCTCCCCGCAGCGATGGCGGCCAGCGCCTTCTGATGACTGTGCAGTGAGAACTCATCCGCCATCTCACGCGTGATGCCGCAGCGCTTCGCCAGGCGCTCGGCCGTGAGGCCCATCGAGAGATAGGAATCCGGGTAGTGTTCGATCAGCCACGGATTCGCCGACACCTTGTTGCCGCCCATGGGCACCAGCGACATGGATTCGGTGCCTCCGGCGACAATCACTTCGGCACCGCCCGCTTGTATGCGCTCCGCCGCAAGCGCAATCGCCTGCAGGCCGGAAGAGCAGAAGCGGTTGATGGTCATGGCCGAAGTCTCGACCGGCAGCCCGGCGCGCAAGGCCGCGATGCGCGCCACGTTCATGCCCTGCTCGGCCTCAGGCATGGCGCAGCCCAGGATGACGTCCTCGATCTCGCGCGCATCGAGCTGGGGCACGCGCTCGAGCGCTCCCTTGATAGCGATGGCGGCCAGGTCGTCCGGGCGCGTCGCCCGCAGCGTGCCTTTGTAGGCCTTGCCGACCGCGGTACGAACGGAAGATGCGATTACCACGTCTCTCATTTCACTACCTCTGATACCTAATTTCTCAGCGTCTTCCCCGTCTTCAAAGTGTACTGAATGCGCTCTTGCGTCTTCTTCTCGCCGCACAGCGACTTGAAGCCCTCGCGCTCCAGGTCGAGGATGTACTGCTCGCTCACCGGAGTGCCCGGCGTGAGGTTGCCGCCGCAGAGCACCTCGGCCACCTTGTTGCCGATCTTCACTTCGTGGTCGCTGATGTATTCACCCTGGCGCATGAGATGAACGCCCAGCTTCAGCGTGGCCAGCACGTTCTCGCCGGGGGCGGGAATGTCGGTGCGCATCACGGGTGCCGCGTAGCCGGCGCGGGCCAGCTCCAGCGCGCGCTCTTTCGCGTCGGCCACAATGCGCTCCCGGTTCATGGTGATGCGGTCGGAGTCGGAAAGGAAGCCGTAGCCGCGGGCCTCGTGCGCCGAGGTTGAGACTTTGGCCATAGCGATGGTCTCGAAGGCGCGCTTCATGGCTTCCATCATCTCCACCGATTCGCCCCTGCCTTCCGGGCGGATGGAGCCGGCGGAATCGAGCGCGCGCAGCAGCATCTCCTTGCAGCCGCCGGCGCCGGGCAGCAGGCCCACGCCCACTTCGACCAGTCCCATGTACAGTTCGCAGTGCGGCTGGCGCGCCGCGGCGTGCAACGAAATCTCCGTGCCGCCGCCCAGCGTCATGCCGAAGGGAGCCACCACCACCGGCTTGGGCGAGAACTTGATGGCCTGGGTCATGCCCTGGAACTGGCGGATGGCAAGGTCCACGTCGTCCCACTCTTCTTCCTGCACCGCCATCAGCAACAGCATGAGGTTCGCGCCCACGGAGAAATGCTGCGCGTCGTTGGTGATGACGAAAGCGTCGAAGGCGTCGCCAGGGCCGCCGGGCTTCAGCGCCTGGCTCACGAGCTGCACGATGTCGCCGCCGAGGGAGTTCATCTTCGAGTGGAATTCCAGGCAGCCGACGCCATCGCCCAGATCCACCAGCGAGCAGCCGGCATTCTTCTTCACCACGCCCCGCGACTTCTTCGCTACCTCCACCGACCACACGCCCGCCGGGACTTCGACGTCGCAGTAGTTGCTTTTGGCCAAATCGAAGTAGGCGCGACCGGAAGGAGCCGCGGCCGCGTCCGCATACCAGGACTTCTTGCCCGCAGCCAGCAGCTTCTTGACGTTGGCGGCGACCGGCTTGCCTTCCTTCTCCATGCGGACAACGGTGGCCTCGACCCCGGCGGCGTCCCAGAGCTCGAACGGCCCCAGTTCCCAGTTGAAGCCCATGCGCATGGCGCGGTCGATCTCGACGACGGAATCGGCGATCTCCCCGATGCGGTTGGCCGAGTACGTCCATAGCTCAGCGAGCGCCGTCCACAGGAACTGTGCGGCTTTGTCCTTCGGGTCGCCGGAGAGCAGCGTGTGCAGCCGCTCGGGGAGGCTCTCGAGGTTGCGCGCCATTTCGAGCGCCGCGAACTTGGGCTTCTGCTGCGGGCGATACTCGAGCGTTTTCCAGTCCAGTCCCAGACGCTCGTCACCATTGGCGCCCTTGGTCTTCTTGTAGAAGCCGCCGCCGGTCTTGTCGCCCAGCCATTTGCGGTCGAGCATCTGCGCGAAAAATCCGGGAAGGGCCAGGTCACTGCGTTCGTCGTGCACGTTCTCGGTCAGGTTGCGGACCACGTGCCCGAGAACGTCCAAGCCTACGAGGTCGATGGTGCGGAAGGTGGCGGAGCGCGGCCACCCGACCGCCGTTCCGGTCAGCGCGTCCACTTCTTCGATGGAAAGATCCATCTGCTGCATCAAGCGCATGACGTTCAGCACGGAGAACGTCCCGATGCGGTTGGCAATGAAGTTGGGCGTGTCCTTGGCGAACACGATGCCCTTGCCCAGAGCCACGTCCGCGAAGTGGGTGACCGCGTCGAGCGCGGCGCGCTCCGTCTCCGGCGTGGGAATGATTTCCAGCAGCCGCATGTAGCGAGGCGGATTGAAAAAATGCGTTCCGAACCAGTTACGCCGGAAATCCTCCGAGAAACCCTCGGCGATCTTGGCCACCGGCAGGCCGCTGGTGTTGGTGGTGACGATGGCGCCCGGGCGCCGCGCAGCTTCCACCTTCTTCAGCAGCGAGCGCTTGATCTCTAGGTTCTCCGTGACCGCTTCGATGACCCAGTCGCAATCACGGATCCGGCCCAGGTCGTCTTCGAAGTTGCCGGTCGTAACCAGCCGGGCCAGCGCGGGCTCGAAAAAAGCAGCGGGCTTGGACTTGAGCGCCGCATCGAGGCCGGATTGGGCGATCTTGTTCCTCGCCGCGTGGTTCGAGGTCGCCGGCATGTCCGGCGGCACGATATCCAGCAGCAGGGAAGGGATGCCGGCGTTGGCCAGATGAGCGGCAATCCGCGCCCCCATGGTGCCGGCTCCGAGTACCGCGACCTTATGAATGCGCTTATGCATGGTGAAGGGAGGGAACCGATGCCGGTTCGGAACTGCGCAACGTCCGGCGACAGATGGTAGCAGTATCAGGGAGCGGGCGTGGCGGCCGCAGAGAAGGGAGGCGAGCGCCGGTCATGGTTCACGCTCCTCCGGGCGCAGGGCCCGTTTTGTGACCTGGCAATCAAAGAAACCAGGCCTAAAGACTACGGCGCGCGCCGCGGTGGATTTCGGGGGTGAGGATGGCAGCGGCGCGCGCCCTATCAGATTGCTGGTATAGTACTGAATGAACATTCATTCAGTCAAGCGAAATCGTTACTTCCAGCCCCTCCCGGTGACCCCGGAACCCGGAAGTAATCTTTCGCTGGCCGGAGAGTTGGAGCATCCTAGGAGTAGGCAGGGAACCATGCCCTTCCGGGTCGCACGCGCGCTCGAAGCTTTCTGGAGGACGCTCACCCGTCCCGTCACCGAGATTGTCCACCCTCAGCGGGTGACGCCCATCGGGGTAGCCTTGGGCGGCGGCTTCGCCCGCGGGCTGGCTCACATCGGAGTTCTGAAGGTATTGGAGGCGGAGCGCATCCCTATCCGCTACCTGGCCGGCACCAGCGTGGGCGCGTTGCTGGCCGCCATCTACGCCAGCGGTGTGCCGCTGCCTGAGATGGAAGCCATGGCGCACTCGGTGCGCTGGAAAGACTTTGCCCGCTGGACCATCTCCCGCCATGGACTGGCGTCAAACGATCGCATGGTTCCGTTCCTCAAGAAGATCCTCCGCGTCGAGACGTTTGAAGAGCTGGAGATGCCGCTGGCCGTTGTGGCTACCGACTTCCTCAGCGGCCAGCCGGTGGTTTTCCGCTCGGGTCCGCTGATTCCCGCCATACGCGCCAGTTGCGCCTATCCCGGCGTGTTTGTGCCGGTCGAGGTCAACGGCCGCCTGATGGTGGACGGCCTGCTGGCTTACTCGGTGCCTACGGTCCCCTTGCGCCAGATGGGCGCGGAACGTGTCCTGGCCTCTCACCTGCGCGCGAGCTGGGTAAGCAAGGACGGCCCGCAGCACGTGCTGGAGATCATCGCCCAGTGCTTCTCCATCGCGCAGAACAAGATGTGTGGGGAGTGGAAGGCCGCTGCCGACCTCATCCTGGAGCCCGACGTGGCCGGCTTCGCGCATGACGCCTTTGAGCGCGCCAGCGAACTGATCCGCCGCGGCGAAGAGGCCACCCGCCCGGTGCTGCCCGAGATTCGCGGCTGGCTCGCGGCGCCCGCGACGACCACCGCCACCGCCAAACCGGCCGAGGCGCCAGCCTCTGCGAAATAGAAGGGCCCCCTCCCGGGAGCCTCGAACATACTGCATTTTCCACAAATCTCTGTCGTTGCCGTATTTCTGCGGGCCGGTTACACTAGCCTCGTTCCCGAAAAATCCCAACAGGAGTAGCGCTTGAAACGCTACCGTTCCCCACGCGAAGTCCTCGCCGACGTCGAGCGTGTGCTTGCCGCCAAGTACATCTCCTCCTCACGAACGTCGCTGCTTGACGAAGTCGTAGAGACCCTTTTCGACGGCCGCCACTATTTCTGGATCGGCATCTATCTCGTCATCGGCGAGCAGGTGGTGCGCCAAGCCTTCCGCGGTCCCGTGCCGCCATGTCATGCCTTCGCTTTCGGCGTGGGCAACGTCGGCACCACTGGCCAGAGCGGCATCATCAAGGTGGTTCCCGACGTCAGCCACGACCCGACCTACCGGGTGTGCTTCCTGGAGACCAAGTCGGAGATCGTGGTGCCCATCAAGATCGCCGGCAAGGTGCTGGGCGTGATCGATGTGGAAAGCGACCGCGAGAACGCCTTCGGCAAGACCGACCGTGTGCTGCTGGAGGATGTGGCCAGGCGCTTGGCTCGCTTTTTCACCGGCCGGGGAAGATACCTGGTGCGGCGCGCGCGTGAGGCGGCGGAGGCTGCCGGTGGTCCTTCACGTGCTTTTCCAGCCAGCGGCGAGAAGACGGTGAAATCCGCCCGCGGCCGTCGCGCCGCGGCGGGAGCGGGAACGCCTTCATGAGCGCCTCACAGGCGAAGTCCATCGAGGAACTCCAGCGCATCGCCAATCGCATGCGCATCGACATCGTACGCATGCTGGGCGCGGCGGGCAGCGGCCATCCCGGCGGGTCGCTTTCCAAGGTCGAGATGCTGGTGGCGCTGTACTTCCGCGTGCTCCGCCACGATCCCAAGAACCCGACCTGGAGCGACCGCGACCGCTTCATCCTCTCCAACGGGCACAGTTGCCCGGTGCTCTACGCCACGTATGCCGAGACCGGTTACATCGATGCGGCGCTGCTGATGACGCTGCGCAAGCTGGGCTCGCCGCTGCAGGGCCACCCGGACAAGCGCATGCTGCCCATTCTCGAAGCTTCCACCGGTTCGCTCGGACAGGGTCTTTCCATCGGCGTCGGCTCGGCGCTGTCGGCGCGGCTCGACCAGCGCGACTACCACACCTTTGTCCTGGTCGGCGACGGGGAAGTGCAGGAGGGCCAGATCTGGGAGGCGGCCATGTTCGCCGGCCACCAGAAGCTTCAGAACCTGACCTGCATCGTGGACTACAACAAGATCCAGCTCGACGACTTCGTCGCCAACATCATCGATCTGGAACCGCTGGTGGCGAAATTCCGCGCCTTCAACTGGACCACGGTCGAGATCGACGGTCACGACTTCGCCCAGGTGATTCCGGCGCTGGAGCAGGCACGCGCGAATTCCAGCGGCCGGCCCACGGCCATCATCGCCCATACCGTGAAGGGCAAGGGTGTTTCCTTCATGGAGAACAAGGTGGAATGGCACGGCGTCGCCCCCAAGCCGGACCAGGTGGAGGCGGCCGTCAAGGAGCTGGAGGCGAAGTTCTAGGGCATGGGAGCCGGCTGTAAAGGCGTTGCTTGCAACGTCTCAATTCCAGAGCCAGCAGCTAGGAGCCAGAAGCTATCATGGAAGCTACCGCCGCCATGAAGACGGGGACCAAATTCGAGCTCAAGATGGGGGCTGCCACGCGCGAGGCCTACGGCCAGGCGCTGGTGGAGTTGGGGCGCGAGAATCCCAACATCGTGGCGCTCGACGCCGATCTCGCCAAGTCCACCTACAGCGCCAAGTTCGGCCAGCAATTCCCCGACCGCTTCTGGACAGTGGGCATCGCCGAGGCCAACATGGTGGGCATCGCCGGCGGGCTGGCGTTGCAGGGCAAGATCCCGTTCGCTTCTTCCTTCGCCGTTTTCCTCACCAACAAGGGCTTCGACCAGTTACGCATGAGCATTGCCTATCCGCGGGCGAACGCCAAGTTCTGCGGCTCGCATGGCGGTATCTCCATCGGCGAGGATGGTCCCAGCCAGCAATCGGTCGAGGACATCGCGCTCATGTGCGGCCTGGCGGGCTTCGTGGTCCTGGTGCCGGCGGATGAATTCTCCGCCCGCGCCCTGGTCCGCCGCATGGCGGAGCACGTCGGTCCTGTGTACATGCGCACCGGGCGCGCCAAGTCGCCCATCCTTTACGGTCCGCAAGACACCTTTGAGATCGGCAAGGCCAAGGTACACGGCACCGGCCGCGACGTGGCCATCGTCTCCTGCGGCTACGAACTGCAGTACGCGCTGCGCGCGCAGCACATGCTGGAAGAGGAAGGCATTGCCGCGCGTGTGATCGACATGCACACCATCAAGCCGCTCGACGAAGCCGCCGTGGCGCAGAGCGCGGAAGAGTGCGGCGCCATCGTCACCGCCGAGGAGCACCTGCTCGACGGCGGGCTCGGGTCCCAGGTGGCGCGGGCCGTGGCCCGCTCCACGCCCGTGCCCATGGAATTCGTCGGCATCCAGAACACCTACGCCGAATCCGCCACGCCCGACCAGCTCATGGAGAAGTACGGGTTGACCGCGCCCTACATCGTCAAGGCAGTGCACGAAGTGCTGAAGCGGAAGTGATTACGGTCGAGACTGCATCCAAGAGCCACATGAAGCTCACTACCTTCTGCCTGCTCGTATTCCTTGTCGCTCCTGCGCTCTGCGAAGCCCAGCGCGCCGTTATCCTGGTGCGCCACGCTGAGAAACGCTACAACTCCGATGATCCTGCTACTCCGCTCTCCGACCAGGGAGACGCCCGTGCCCAGGCGCTCGCCGACCTGTTGAAAGACGCGGGCATTACCGCCATCTACTCCACGCGCACCATTCGCACCATGCGCACGGCTGCACCGCTGGCCAAGCAACTCGGTTTGAAGGTCACGCTGGCCGACCAGAGGGACCCCAAGGAACTGGTAGATCGCATCCGCAAGGAGCAGCCCAATGGCGTCGTGTTGATCGTGGGACACGCCAACACCGTTCCCCAGATGCTGCGTGTGCTGGGCGACACCGAAGACGTCGGGATTCCGGCCCACGAGTTCGACAACCTCTTCGTGGTGATTCCCAACGGCTCCGCCAAGCCGACCGTCCTGCGGCTGCGCTATCCCATTCGCGAAGCCCACTGATTCTCAATCCAGGCACCGCAGTTCGGGACGCGAGAAGTAGAGAGACAGGCTCGCCACCAGCGCCAGCGCGGACATGGCCGCAATCGCCACCGGCGCCGTCATCACCCCGGCCAGCGACCCGGCCATCAGTGCGCCGACAGGCGCGAAGCCCAGGAAGGCGGTGGCGTACATGCTCATCACGCGCCCGCGCATCTCTTCGCTGGCCAGGTGCTGCAGCAGCGAGTTCACCGTAGCCACCATGAGGATCATGCTGTAGCCCGCGAAGAACTGCAGGACCATCGAGACGGCGAACCAGCGCGAGAACGAAAACAGGATCACGACCGTAAGGAACGCCGAGCCGGCAACGGTGACGAATCTTCCGCGACGGTGCACGCGTCCCAGCCAGGCGATGGTAACGGCGCCGAGGAATGCGCCCAGTCCGCTGGCCGCCATCAGCACGCCGAGACCGCGCTCTCCCACGCCCAGGATGTCGCGCGCGAACAGCGGCAGGAACATCAGGTAAGGAAAGCCGAAGATGCTGGCCAGGCCGACCAGGGTCACTAGCATCAGCATGGCGCGCTGCTCGAACAGGTAGCGAAAGCCCTCACCCAGTTTTTCCAGCATCCCCACGCCATCGTCGCTGTTGGTGCGCGGCGGATATTCCATACGGGCCAGCGCAACCAGCAGCGCCAGGAAACTCAGGCCGTTGAGAAAGAAGTTGCCCGCCACGCCGAACCAGGCCATAGCGAACCCGCCCAGCGTGGGCCCGATCACGCGCGACATGTTGAATTGTGCCGAGTTGAGTGCGATGGCGTTGGTGAGATCCTCGCGCGGTACCAGTTCCGGCACCAGCGCCTGGTAGCTGGGCGTGTTCAAAGACATCGCCACGCCGGTGGCAAAAGCCAGCAACAGGATCTCCGGCAGGTTGACCACCTTGAACCAGGTCAGCCCAGCCAGCACGAAGGCGAAGATCATCATGGCCGCCTGGGTGCGCATCAAGAGGCGCCGCCGGTCCACCTGATCGGCAATCACGCCGCCCAGCAGCGTGAACACCAGCATGGGCGCCGAGGCGGCAAAGCCCACCACGCCCAGCCAGAAGGCGGAATTGGAAAGCTCCAGCACCAGCCAGCCCTGGGCCACGTTCTGCATCCAGGTGCCGATGTTGGAAAGGAAGTTGCCCGTCCAGAACAGGCGGAAGTTGCGATGCCGAAGCGCGCTCACCATGCGCGGGATGGGGAGCGACACCGGCGGGAGTTGCGGCGCGACCGGCTCTTCGACCGCCACGCCCTGCAGCGCGCGGGAAGCGGCCGTGCCGTTGAGCGTCATTCGGTCGGCGTCGGTGGCTTGGGACGCAGGGGCTTCTGCCGTCGTGCGCCATCCGCGGACCGCTTCCGGCTCGGTCGTCTTCATCGCCTCTCTGTCATTTATAGTGTAGGCGTCGAAAGTCCGGCGGCGCTGTCGTCCGCGCCGTCACCCCCGGGAGATTGGATGAAAGCCAGGTCGCTCGCGCTCCTCGCCGTTGCTGTTCTCTTCGCATCCGCCGCAGTTGCACAACAGGCTGCCGCTCCTATCACAGGGTTCCGGGACCCGGCCGCGCAGCACAAGCTGGAGGACCGCTTCCTGGCCGTGCCCGACGCGGCGCGCGCGGGCGAGCATCTGCGAATCCTGACCGCGGAGCCTCACCTTGCAGGCACTTCCGGTGATTTCAAGACCGCAGAGTACGTGGCCGAGCAATACCGCAAGGCCGGCCTGGAGACGGAGATCGTCGAATACAAGGTGTGGATGAACTATCCGGGGAAGATCTCGGTGCTCATCCAGCTGCCGGACGGCCGTACCTTCACCGGGCCGACACCGGAGCATGTGGCCGGCGATCCTTTCCAGTCCGACCCGCGGGTGGTCACGGCTTACAACGGTTTCTCACCCTCGGGCGAAGTCGAGGCCGAAGTGATCTACGCCAACTATGGCCGCCCGGAGGACTTCCGCAAGCTGAAAGAGATGGGCGCCGATGTAGCCGGCAAGATCGTGGTGGTGCGATACGGCTCGAATTTCCGTGGCGTGAAAGCCTATACCGCCCAGCTCAACGGCGCCGCCGGCGTCATCATCTATTCCGATCCCATCGATGACGGCTACTTCAAGGGCGATATATATCCCCGCGGCGCCTGGCGTCCGGAAAGCGCCGTGCAGCGTGGCTCCATCAAGTACATCTTCAAATACCCGGGCGATCCGACCACGCCCGGCATGGCCTCGTTGCCTTCGCTGCCGGAAGCACAGCGGACGCCGCCGGAACAGGCCGCCAACGTGCCTCGCATTCCCACGACTCCGCTTTCCTACGGCGACGCGCGTCCGATCCTGGAAAACCTTGGCGGGCCGGAGTCTCCTCGCGAGTGGCAGGGCGCGCTGCCTTTTACGTATCACGTAGGGCCGGGGCCGGTGCGCGTCAAGCTCAGCCTGAAGCAGGACTTCGCCTACCGCACCATCTGGAATGTCATCGGCCGGGTGCGTGGGCGGGAACTGCCCGAGGAGTGGGTCATCAATGGCAATCATCGCGACGCCTGGGTGTACGGCGCCGTGGATCCCAACAGCGGCACCGCCTCGCAACTGGAGGCGGTTGCCGGCATCGGCGAGCTGCTGAAGACCGGTTGGCGGCCGCGGCGCACGCTGATCTTCGCCAGTTGGGACGCGGAGGAGTTCGGTCTCACCGGGTCCACCGAGTGGGTGGAACAGCACGCCAAGGAAATGGCCGGGGTAGTGGCGTATCTCAACATCGACTCGGCCGTCGCCGGATCGAACTTCACCGCTTCCGCTGTGCCCTCGCTCAAGCCCTTCGTGCGCGAGGTTGCCAGGGTGGTCGCGAGCCCGAAGGGAATGCCGTTGTACGAAGCCTGGCTGGCGCAGAAGCCCAACCCGGAAATGCCGGGGTCGGCCGGTGGGCACGAGTCTGCGGGCTCCGGACCGGCGGAAGCCAAGGTCGGCGACCTGGGCAGCGGCTCCGACTACACTCCGTTCCTGCAGCATGCCGGAGTTCCCTCCATTGACGTCAGCTCCGACGGCGACTACGGCGTCTATCACTCCGTGTTCGACAACTTCGAATGGTTCCGCCGCTTCGCGGATCCGGAGTTCCGCTACTTGCAGCAGATGGCGCGGGTGGTTGGCATCCAGGCGCTTCGCCTTTCGGAAGCGGACGTGTTGCCCTTCGACTATGAGAACTACGGGCGTGAAGTCGTGGCTCACCTGGAGAATGCGCAGAAGAAGGCGGCCTCATCCCTGGGCAAGGATGCTCCGGACTTCACCGCTGCCCTGGCCGCGGCCCGGCGCCTCCAGGCGGCCGGCAAGGCGATGGGCGAGGCCCAGCGTAATCCCGCCACCGATGCCGCGCGCGTCAACCGCACGCTGCGCGAGGCGGAACGCGCCCTGCTGCTGCCCAACGGCCTTCCCAATCGTCCCTGGTACCGGCATTCCATCTATGCCCCGGGCGAATTCACCGGCTATGCGGCGGTGGTTCTGCCGGGTGTGACGGAAGCGGCCGACGCCGGCGACGCCGCGCGCGCCCGCCAGCAGCTCGACGAGCTCGCCCAGGCGCTCAACCGCGCGGCGGCAGTGCTCGAAAGTTTTCGTTAACATTGCCGTAACAAAAACGGCCGAGCTGCATCCCATCGGCCTGATACAGGCAGCTTCTGTCGGGCCCTTGGCCCGCAGGGACCATCGGAGTCGCAGGGAAGGCATCCGCTCACACATTGCAGTCCTCCCAGTTTCCGCAGGAAGTCCTGTTTCGCTCGGGAATCCAAGAGAGGTCGTAGGCTTCGGTAGGTGCGGACTCCACGCAGCATCATGGTTTCGGGCGGAGTGTTGATTGCCGCTCACCTCACCGGTGTGCTGGTGGTCGCTCACGGACCTCTCAATCGGACCCTCTCGAACCTTGTGCAACTGGCGGCCCTGATGGCTGCCCTTTCCTGTTTCCTGGCGGCCTACCGGTCTTTCGGAGAGCTCGAGTACACGCTCGACATGCTGGAGAAGGCCGAGCAGAAGTTCCGGCTGCTGTTTGCTTCCAACCCCGAGCCCATGCTGGTCTATGACCGGCAAACGCTCCGTTTTCTCGAAGTGAACAACGCCGCCATCGAGAAGTACGGCTACACGCATGCCGAGTTTCTTGCCTTGAAGGTGACCGACATCCGGCCTCCCGAGGACGTGCCTGTCTTCCTGAACACCGTGCGGCTCAATCGGCTCAAGACTTCCGGCCCCCACTTCGGGCAATGGCGCCATCGCCACAAGGACGGTCGCGTGCTCAACGTCGAGGTCACGGCGCAAGGACTGGAATTCGCCGGCCGCCGTGCCGTGCTGGTGGTGGTGAAAGACGTCAGCGAGCGCATGCAGTTGGGCGAACAACTGCGCCAGGCGCAGAAGATGGAAGCGGTAGGACGCTTGGCCGGCGGCGTCGCCCATGACTTCAACAATGTCCTCACCGTCATCACCGGCTACGCCAGCATCCTGATGGAGTCGCTGGAGCCGGATTCGCCGCAGGCGCTCGATCTCAGGCAGATCTCCAAGTCGGCAGATCGGGCCGCGGCGCTCACCCGCCAGTTGCTGGCCTTCAGCCGCCGTCAGGTCTTGCAGCCGCGCGTGCTCAACCTCAACAGCCTGGTGCTGAACGCGGAGAAGATGCTGGAACGGCTGATCGGCGAGGACATCGAGATCCACCTGTCGCTGGAGGCCAGCCTTGGCTCGGTAAGCGCCGATCCCGGCCAGCTCGAGCAAGTGATCATGAACCTGGCGGTGAACGCGCGCGACGCCATGCCCGACGGCGGCAACCTCATGTTTGAGACACGTAACGTCGAGGTCGAAGCACCCCGTTCCCTCGGCCACTTCCGTGTAGCGCCTGGCTCCTACGTCATGCTGGCCGTCAGCGACACCGGCTGCGGCATGGACGAGGAAACCGTGGGCCGCATCTTCGAGCCGTTCTTCACTACCAAGGAGAAGGGAAAAGGAACGGGTTTGGGACTTTCCACCGTGTACGGGATCGTGAAGCAGAGCGGCGGCTACGTGTGGGTGGAAAGCGCTCCCGGCGAGGGCAGCACTTTCACCATCTACCTGCCGCGCGTGGAAGCGCCCGCTGATGACGAAGGCGACGAGCCACTATCGGCAGCCAAACGGGGCGGCGAAACCATCCTGCTGGTGGAAGACGATGCCGTGGTGCGGGAACTGGCGCGTCGCATCCTGGGAGGCAGCGGCTACTACGTGCTTCCCGCAGGTGGAGTGGTGGAGGCCGAGCGCTTCTGCCGTCAGCACGCCGGCAATATCGACCTGTTGCTCACCGACGTGGTGATGCCCGGCATGAGCGGCCGGGAGCTTGCCCGCAAGCTGGCAGTCATGCGTCCCCGCATGCGCGTCCTTTATATGTCCGGCTATACCGACAACGTCATCGTCCATCGCGGCGTGCTCGATCCCGGCACCCATTTCCTGCAGAAGCCGTTCACGCCTCCCGCCTTGCTCGAGAAGGTGCGCGAGGTCCTCGACGGCCGCCTAGAACCAGAGCCCAAGCCTGCCGACCCCTGTCTGGCGTAGGACTTGACGCTCCAGACTGCGGCCTTGACGCCTAACTTTTCAGGATTTTCGTCACCAGCCCGGAGAGGTCTTTCTTTTCCAGGCCGTGTACTTCCTTGTTGTACTCGTCGACTTTCGAGGAATAGTTCATGGAGCAGAATTTGGGGCCGCACATGGAGCAGAAGGCCGCCGTCTTGTAGTAGTCGTCGGAGAGGGTCTCGTCGTGCATGGCGCGCGCGGTCTCGGGATCGAGCGCGAGCGCGAACTGCTTTTCCCAGTCGAAGTTGTAGCGCGCGAAGCTGAGGGCGTCGTCGCGGTCGCGCGCGCCCGGACGGTGACGGGCGATGTCGGCGGCATGGGCCGCGATCTTGTAGGCGATGATGCCGTCCTTCACGTCCTTGTCGTTGGGCAGGCCCAGGTGCTCCTTGGGCGTGACGTAGCACAGCATCGCGGCGCCGCTCCAGCCGGCCAGCGCCGCGCCGATCGCGCTGGTGATATGGTCGTAGCCGGGCGCCACGTCGGTCACCAGCGGCCCAAGGACATAAAACGGCGCGCCCTTACAGATGCGAATCTGCTCCTTGATGTTCATGTCGATCTGGTCCATCGGGATGTGACCCGGACCTTCGACCATCACCTGCGTGCCGTTCTTCCAGCCGCGCTCGGTCAGCTCGCCCAGCACTTCCAACTCGGCAAACTGGGCCTTATCCGAAGCGTCGGCGATCGAGCCGGGCCGCAGGCCGTCGCCCAGGCTCCAGGTCACGTCATATTCCCGCATAATGTCGCACAGGTCGTCAAAGTGTGTGTACAGCGGGTTCTGCTGCCGGTGCGTCATCATCCACTTGGCAATTAGCGAGCCACCGCGGCTGACGATGCCCGTCACGCGGCCCATCGTCAGCGGCAAATGCTCCCTCATCACGCCGCAGTGAACCGTCATGTA
>DATIGQ010000032.1 GCA_035454605.1 Terriglobales bacterium | reverse complement strand
CAGATACGGTCCGGTGATGTGCATCTTGGGGCCGGCCATCTTGCCGGCGTCGATCAGTTGCTTGACTTCGAGGTCGGTGTAGGGCTCGACGCTGCCGGTAGTGCGGATCGTGGTGACGCCGCCCGCCAGATACAGCCGCGGAAAACTGAAAACGTGCGGGGGGTACGTGCGCGGATTGCCCCCGCCCGGCGCCGGATAGTAAAGGTGATCGTGCATCCCCACCAGGCCGGGGATCACGGTGTGTCCGGCGAGGTCCATGCGCTCGGCACCTTCGGGAACCGGCGTGCTCGCGCTCGGACCCACCGCTTCGATCTTCCCGCTGCGGATGAGGATGGTCTGCTCTTCGCGAGCTGCGGCGCCGGTGCCGTCAATGACGCGCACGTGGACCAGCGCCACCACCGGCGCGTCCACCTTGACGAAGGCCTTGACGTCGGGGGAGAGGGTTGACGACTCCGCCCACGATGCCGCAGGGAACCAAACCATCAGGAGTACAGACAGAAGGTGTCTCATCAATGCCTCTTCGAGAGCGCGCCGCGCGTCTTACTCTGGCGGTTTGGTCAGCCGCTCCAGCATGGCCCGGAACCCGGGGTGAGTGCGCAGCGATTCGAGGTCGGAGTCGTTCACGATCCACTGCACATGCCCGAAGCCCAACGCCAGAGCTTTCTGCAGGCAGTCGATCGCTTTTTCGGGCTCATTCAGCAGTGCGTAGTTGCAGGCGATGTTGTACAGGACTCCGGGATCGTCGGGTTCCACCGAGTAAGCCCGCTGCGTCCACTCCAGCGCCTGGGCGCGATTGCCTGCCTTGGCATGAGAATTCGCACCCAGGTAAAGGGCGCGGACATCATCGGGGTTCAGCTGCAGGTGCCGCTCGATGATTTCCAGCGAACGGCGCTCGGCGGCCACCGCGTCCGCCTTCCGGCCCAGGCCGCTGTACGTCGTGCCCAACAGGCTGGGCGCCTCGTAGTTATCCGGATTGATCTGCGAAGCCTTCTCGAACAGCCGCGCCGCTTCTTCCAGGTTGCCCTCGGAGAACCGTGCCCGGCCGTAGAAGTAGTGGGCCTCGAACATCCGCGGATTCAAGCGGATCGCCGCTTCGAATTCCTTCACTGCTTCGCTGTATTGCTTGCGCAGAGCGATGGCCATGCCGCGCGCCACGTGGGCTTCGGCCAGCTCTGGATCCAGTTCCAGCGCCTTGCGGCTGGCCGCGTCCGCTTCCTTCAGATTGGCCTCGCTGGCGTCGTAGTACTGATAGATGACCGAGCAGACATCGGCAACGCCCGCGTAGGCCCGTGCATAGCCGGGATCGATGACCGCGGCCCGGGCGAACATCTGGCGTGCGAACTCCAAGCCCTTGCGGTTCCATTGCTTGAAGTACTGCCGGCCGCGCAGGTAAAGGTCGTAGGCCTGCACATCGGTAGTGGGCGCCTTCACCAGCGTGCGCTTCTCCTTTTCAGTCAGCATCAGTTCCAGCGCCTTGGCGATGTTGTGCGCGATCTCGTCCTGGATGGCAAACACATCTTCCATCTGCCGGTCGTAGCGCTCCGCCCACACCGAATGGCCGGTGCGCGCCTCCAGCAGTTGCGCCGTGAGTCGCAGCCGGTTGCCGGCGCGCCGCAGGCTGCCCGCCAGGACATAGGCAGCGTTCAACTCGCGCCCGATCTGCGGCACGGTCGTGGGCTTGTCGCGGTAGGCCATCACCGCCGAGCGCGGGAACACCCGCATGCCCGCGATCTTGGAGAGCTCGATGATGATGTCTTCCGTGATGCCATCGCGGAAATACTCGTCTTCCTGCGAGGCACTCAGGTTCTCGAAGTACAGCACGGCCAGCGATTTTTCTTCCTGCGGGAAAGGCGAGGTCATATGGCTCAGGGCCTGCACGATCTCACCCATGGACTGGGGCCGCTGCTCCGGCGACTTGGCCAGGCAGCGCCCCACCAAGTGCTCCCATTCCGGCGAGACGTCGGGCAAGAGGGTCCGCAGGGGCTTCGGTGCCTGGCGCAAGATGGCGTGCAGGATGTCGATGGAGGTTTCTCCAGTGAACGGCAAGCGGCCAGTCAGACATTCATACAGCATCACGCCCAGGGAAAAAATGTCGCTGCGGGCGTCGACCGGGTCTCCGCGCAACTGCTCCGGCGACATGTAAGGCACCGTGCCGCCGGTGGTTCCCTGCCCGGCTGTGCGGGTGATGAAATTCTCTTCAGTCTCTCCCAGGACGCGCTCCTGCCCGGTCATCGCCGCCAGCCCGAAGTCCAGGATCTTCACCCTGCCCTTGGTGTCCAGCATGATGTTGCCGGGCTTGATGTCGCGGTGCAGCACGCCCGCCTGGTGCGCTTCGTGCAGCCCCTCGGCGATCTCGCGCGCCACTTCCAGCAGTTGTGCCGGCGGCAGCGGGCCGAGGGCCAGCACGTCCTTCAAGCTCTGCCCGCTCACCAGTTCCATGGCGATGAAGGGGGTGCCGTTTGCCTCTCCCACTTCATAGATGGTGGCGATATCGGGATGGCTGAGCCGGGAAGCCGCCTGCGCTTCCTTCACCAGCCGTTTGCGTGCCTGCGGATCACCCGCAAACTCCGCGGGAAGGAACTTCAGCGCCACCGAGCGCTGCAGGTTCTGATCCTCAGCCCGGTAGACGACACCCATGCCCCCGGCACCCAATCTTCCGGTAATCCGATAGTGGGAAACGGTTTGACCGATCATCGTCGAGGAAATGTAGCGGAGTCCGTCATGTTAGGGCTTGGAGCCTGTCAGGGTCAAACGCAAGAAAGACCTTGTCGTTCACTTTCGCTTCCAGCGCACGCCGCCCTTGGTGTCTTCCAGGACGATTCCGGCATCGGCCAGTTGCTGGCGGATGGCGTCGGCCTTGGCAAAATCACGCATGCGGCGCGCGTTCTGCCGGTGCGCCACCAGGGCCTCGACTTGCGCATCGGTGAGCTGTTGGCCCGCCGGTGCGGCTTCTCGCAGGACGCCTTCGGCCCGCGCCCACTCTTCCACGCGGCGGATCTTCTCGGCATCGTCGTCGGTGAGCACGGCGAAGATCTCGTCGAACTTGGCGAGCGCCGCCAGCAACGGCGGCGCATCCTGCTGTTTCAGGTCGCCACGGTCGGCGGCCGCATTGGCCTCGCGCACCAGGTCGAAGATGGCCGCCAGCGCCTGGGCGGTGTTCAGGTCGTCGTCGAGGCCGGCGCGCATCTTCTCCACGGTTTGTCGCGCCAGGTCGGCCATGGCCGGGTTGGTTCCTTCCGGCCAACGCTCGCGCTCCAGGCGCTCCTTGAAGGTCCGCAGGCGTTCCACGGAATGCGCCGCCTGCTTCAGCCCGTCGAAGGTGAAGTTGAGCTGCTTGCGGTAGGGCACCGAGGCCAGGAGATACCGCAGCGCCGACGGCCGGTGTCCCTTCAGCACCAGGTCGCGCAGGGTGAAGAAGTTGCCCAGGCTCTTGGACATCTTCTCGCCTTCCACCAGCAGGAAGCGGGCGTGCAGCCAGATGCGGGCAAACGGCTTGCCGGTCTTCGCTTCCGACTGCGCAATCTCGTTTTCGTGGTGCGGGAAGATCAGGTCTTCGCCGCCCAGGTGGATATCGAAGCTCTCGCCCAGGTACTTCATTGCCATCACCGAGCACTCGATGTGCCAGCCCGGACGCCCCGGCCCGATGGCCGTGTCCCACGAGGCCTCGCCCGGCTTGGGCGACTTCCACAGCGCGAAGTCGCGGGCGTTATCTTTCTCGTAGCGGTCCACGTCCACACGCGCCCCGTCCTCGATACCGGCAAAGTCTTTCTTCGAGAGCTTGCCGTACTGGGGGAACCTGGCGATGCGGAAGTAGTAGGAGCCGTCCTCGGTGCGGTAGGCGAAGCCCTTCTGTTCCAGCTCGCGGATGAACGCCGCCATATCTTCGATGTGATCGGTGGCGCGCACCACGACCTCCGGGCGCTCCAGGTTCAGCGTTCGCATGTCTTCGAAGAACGCCTGCTCGTATTTCTGCGTGTACTGGCTTACGGAGACGCCGCGATGGGCCGCGTTCTGGATGATCTTGTCGTCCACGTCGGTGACATTCATGACGTGGGTGAGCTTGTAGCCGCTCTGCTGCAAAAAGCGCCGCAACACGTCCATGAACACGAAGGTGCGGAAGTTGCCGATATGGGCGTAGTCGTAGACCGTCGGGCCGCAGGCGTACATGCGCACGTGGCCGGCTTCGAGGGGCTGGAGCTCCTCCTCTCGGCCGCTGAGCGTGTTGAACAGATGCATCGCCATGGGGGATGTGGATGCCGCCGGCAGAATCTTCGATTCTAGGGGCAGGCTCGAAAAGCGGTCAAACAGTCCGAAACCGGCCCAAGTCGGAGGATTCGTTACGAGCCGGCAGGCGTCTGCCCGCTGGTGGCGCCGGCTTCGCTGCCAGCGGCCCGCAAGCGTCGATTCACGATGACGATGTAATGCAGCCCGGAAAGCACGGTGAAGGCCAGGGTGGCCCAGAGCCCGACGACGGCAGCGCTGGCTACCCAGTTCTCCGGCCGCACTTCGCGCAGCAGCACGAAGAATAGCGTCACGATCTGCGCGCCGGTGTTGGCCTTGCCCAGGAAACTCGGCGGGAACTCGCGCAGCGACGTGGTGGCGTAAAGGATGGCGCTGGTCACCACAATGCCCACGTCGCGGCTGAACACCAGCACGGTGAACTTCCACGGGATCTTCTGAACCAGCGAGAGCACCAGGAACAGCGTCGAAAGCAACAGCTTGTCGGCAATGGGATCGAGGTATTGGCCGAGCACGGTCTTCTGCTTGAGCAGGCGAGCCAGCAGGCCGTCCAGGTTGTCGGTAAGTCCGGCCAGAACGAACAAGCCCAGCGCCCACTTCCACTCGTCATCCAGAATGGCGATGACGATGAAGGGGATGAAGATCAGGCGCAGCAGGGTGAGCTGGTTGGGAAAAGTACGGAGCTGTGAGATCACCGCGTGGTCTCCGGCTGCGGCCGGCCGCCGAGGAACGCCGCCAGGTCTACGCCCGCCTTTTCCGCGAACCGCTCGCCCAGCGAGGGAATGTCGCCGCTGCGCGCGTCCGCTTCCATGCGCTCCACGCGATGCATGGGGAAGAAGACCAGGCCGGGCGTGAAGGGCTCGCCGGCGCGCAGCAGGCGCGCACAGTCGTCAAAGGAATTCAGATCGATGCCGCGCACCGCCACGCCCGCAACCGTGATCTCGGCTACCGCGCCCCAGAACTTTTCGCGGGGCGAATTCAGTGTGATCAACACTACCGTCCCGCGGCCGAACGAAGCCTGCCCGCTCCCGGTCTCTGGCTCCATGCGGAGATTCTCCGCCGTCCCCTCGCCCGATGCAACTCGCGCCGCTTCCTGCGCGGCCAGCCGCGATTGCCCGGGCCTCGAGCCGCGCGTAAAATATGCCTGTCCCCGTAGGCGCGTAGCTCAGTTGGTTAGAGCGCTACCTTGACACGGTAGAGGTCTGGGGTTCGAGTCCCCACGTGCCTACCATCTCTTTTTGTCCGCCTGGAACGGCCGCGGTGCGCGACCTTGACTTGTCGCGACACGCTGCATACCATGACGCCGCGATTGGTCCAGCGATACCTGAATGGATCTCCGGGCGACGCTGCGGTTTTTTGCTTGCCCCTCCGCGTTAGCGAAATGAAAGGAGCATTACGTGCATATCGAATTTGATTCTGTTCGGCGGTCAGCGGCCCACGTGGCGGTCGCGTGCATCCTGGCGTTGCTTGCGGTAGTCCTGTTTCCCGGCGGCCGCAGTTTCGCCGGAGAGAACGAGAAAGCGAAAACGCTGTATCAGCGCATCGGAGGCTACGACACCGTGGCCCAGATCGTGGACGATCTCCTCACCCAGTTGCACGACGACAAGGCGTTCGACCGCTTTGGAGGCGGGCGCAGCGAGAGCTCGTTGAACCGCACGCGCCAGTTGCTGGCGGACCAGTTCTGTGCGCTGAGCGGGGGACCCTGCATCTACATCGGCCGCGACATGAAGGCCGCGCACCATGGACTGAAGATCACCGCGGCAGAGTGGGATTCGACAATCAAGAAACTGGAACTGTCGCTGGACAAGTTCAAAGTCAGCGGAAAAGACAAGGAAGAGTTCGTCGCCCTGATTCAAGACGTCCGGAACGACATCGTCGAAGCGCCGGAGGAGAAACCGAAGGAAGAGAAGGCCGCGGCCCAGAATTGAGGCCCGGCGCCGACGAGGCCGAGTCGCATGCGTGAACCCGCAGCACCAGCAACGACCCGGCAACCGGCCGAGGTGTCCGGAGAAGCGTGGGTGGAGCCGGTGCGCTGGCTCGCCCTTGCGATCTTCGTGGCGCTGCCGGTACTCGGCTTCCTGGCCCCGCACCTGGCCGGGCGCGTCTTCTGGACGGTGGTCCTGGCCTCCCTGCCCTTGCTGATCGTCCTGGCCGGCTATCACCGCTGGCGGCGCATCTGTCCGCTGGCGTGGTTTTCCCAGCTTCCCGCGCGCTTGGGTAGTCCGGGAGAACGTCGCGCATCGCCGTGGGTGCAGGCGAACTACTACGGTGTGACGTTCGCCATCTTCTTTCTCTCGCTCTGGCTGCGGCTGGTGGCCACGAACGGTCACGGACAGGCGCTGGCCGGCTTCCTGCTGTTGCTGTCCTTCGCGGCCCTGGTTTTCGGCGCGGCCTATACCGGCAAAACGTGGTGCAACTACGTGTGCCCGGTGCTGTTCGTGGAGAAGATCTACACCGAGCCGCACGGACTGCGGCCGACGCCCAACTCCCAGTGCGCGAAGTGCACGGCCTGCAAGCCCGCCTGCCCGGACATCAATCAGGAAAACGGTTACTGGAAGGAGATCCTGTCGGCGCCGAAACGGTTCGTCTATTTCGCTTTCCCCGGGCTGGTCTTTGCCTTTTACTTCTATTTCTACTTGCAGTCCGGAACCTGGGAATACTACTTCGGCGGAAGATGGACGAATGAGCCGGAAGTGCCGGGGAGCGCGTTCCTGCCGGGACACAGCGCAGCGACTGCGGGCTTCTATTTCCTGGAAAGCTGGCCGCGCGCCGCGGCAGCGTTTCTTACGCTCACCCTGGGCGCGCTGCTGAGCTTTGGGTTGTTTTCCCTGATCGAGCGCTACGTGGGCAGGCGTTTGCTGGAGCGGAACGAAGAGCTGGACGCGGCCGGAGTGCGCCACCTGATGTTCACGGTGGCAGCGTTCACGGCCTTCGTCACCTTCTACAGCTTTGCGGGCGCGCCTACCATCCGCCTGATTCCGGGAGCGCCGCACCTAGTGCAGATCCTGGTGGTGGTCACGGCCACGCTGTTCCTGGTGCGCCGCTTCAAGCGCCGTCAGCAGGCCTATGCGGAAGAGACGCTGGCACGACAGATCATACGACGCTGGGAATGGGCGGACATGGAGCCGCCCAAGGACCTGCACGAAGCCTTCCTCATCCACACCATCCGCTCGCGGACGCACGCCGGCGGCTACGCGCGCCTGCTGGAGATCTACAAGGACGCGGTTCGCGAAGCGGTAGCCAGCGGCTTTGTGAGCCGCGCCGAGGTGCAGCGGCTGGAATCGCTGCGCAACCAGTTGCAGATCAGCAAGGCGGACCACGAGCGCATCATGGCCGACCTGGACGAAGAAGAGCGCGCGCGGATCATCGATCCGGCACTGCAGGTTTCGGCAGAGAAACGCCTGCAACTGGAAACCTACTCGCGCATGCTGCAGGGCTATCTGGAACGGATGTCGCTAGCCGCCTCCGCGCCGGATGACAGCTTCATCCGCCACCTGCGCCAGGAGTACGGCGTAACGCCGGAAGAACACGGGGCGGTCCTGCGCCAGTTGCTGGCCAAGGGAGAAAGCATGGCTCCGCATGTGGCCAAAGCGCTGGTGGTGATCGAGAGCGGACTGCACACCATGGGCTTGCTTGCCGCTGAACCCTCGGCCGCAGGAGCTTTCCTGGCGGACGCGCTCTCCCGAAGGTGCGCGCACGCGGCCGACGGCCTGCTGCTGGCCTTCGGCCGGGATCCGGAAAAGACGTCCGACCGTTCCCTGCGCGATCAACTGATGTGCGGGGACCAGGAAGCGCGAAAAGCGGCGGCCGAAACGTTGGGCCAGGACGTGGCCTCGGCCGTCACCACCCGACTGCGAGAAGCCTGGCGCGAAGCCGCGGAGGGAGCGGCGGCGCGGACAGGATTGGCGGACTGCTTGCGTTCGCACCTGACCAGCGCCGACCCCTACGTGCGGGTGGCCGCGATGTACGTCCTGGAGGAACGCGCGGGCGTGGACGAGGAGACGCTCAAGACCATGGTGCACGACGAGTACGATGTAGTGTCGGAGACCGCCATCTGCCTGCTGATGCGAGCCCACCAACTGGAGAGCCGGGAACAAACCGGTCTGGTGACGGTGGAACGAATGATCGCGATGCGATCGGTCCCGCTATTTTCGTCGCTCGCTCCACCGGAGCTGGCCAGCCTGGCTCGGGCCAGCATCGAGCTGGGGCTCGAGTTCGGCCAGCCCTTGTGCGTGGAAGGAGAGCCGGGGGACGAAGTCTTTATCCTGCTTTCTGGCGAAGTACGGGTCATGCACAGCGACGGCAGCGAGGAACGCATGGCCGCCAGCGAGAAATTCGGAGGCTTCATCGAGGAGCTGGCGGTGCTGGATTCGGCACCGCGCGCGGCCACGGTGCTGGCGGGTCCGGAGGGCGCTCGCGTCCTCTGCCTGAAAGGCAAGGCGTTCCGGGAAGTGCTGCGCACGAATCCGTCGGTCGTCTCGAGCGTCATCCACACGCTGGCGTCGCGCATCCGCGGGGCGCGCGCGCAATCGCGGAGCACGGAGAAAAGCCAGGCGCGGGTTCTGTAGAACAGGAGAACAGCCTTTCCATCCCAGCATCCAGGAGTTCACCCATGCATGCCATGGTGGTGCGGCGATACGGGCCGCCGGAAGTGATGGAATGGCGCGAAGTGCCCGACCCGAAGCCTGCCGCGGGCCAGCTGCTGATCCGCGTAAGGGCTATCGGCATCAACTTTGCCGATATCCTGGCGCGGCTGGGCGTGTACTCCACCGTGCCCAAGCCGCCGTTCGTGCCGGGTCTCGAGCTGGCGGGCGAAGTCGAACAAGCGCCGGCCGAGGCCACCCGCCCCACATCCCTGAAACCCGGCGACCGCGTGGCCGCGCTGACCATGTTCCACGCCTACTCGGAACGGGTGGCGATCAACGCCGAACAGGCCTTCCCGATTCCAGACGGCATGACATTCGAAGAGGCGGCGGCCATGCCGGTGAATTACCTGACGGCGTGGCAGTCGATGTTCGAGATGGGGAATCTGCGCGCGGGCGACCGCATCCTCATCACCAGCGCTGCCGGAGGTGTGGGTGTGGCCGCGGTGCAACTGGCGCGCGCGCACGGGCTCGTCACTTTCGGCACAGCGGGACCCACAAAGCAAGAGTTCCTGCGAAAGATCGGCGTGGACCATCCCATCGATTACACGCGGGAGAACGCGCTGGAGGTGGTGCGGCGGGTAGCGCCCGAAGGCATCGAAATGGCGCTGGATGCTATCGGCGGAAAGTCCTTCACGCAAAGTTATCGGTGTTTGGGTCCAATGGGACGGTTGGTGGTGTATGGCTTCTCGACCGTTGTGGGTCCCAAGGGAAAGCTGAGCTACCTGCGCGGCGCCAAAGAGATGTGGGTGACGCCGCGCTTCCATCCCCTGAAGCTGATCGACAAGAACATCGCCGTCATCGGCGTGCACATCGGCAAGCTGGCGCACAAGTCGCGGGTGCTGAAGCCGCAGCTGGAGGAGATCTTCCGGCTGCATCGAACGGGGCAGGTGAAGCCGGTCATCGGCAAGACGTTCCCGCTTACGGAAGCGGCGGCAGCGCACCGGTACATTCACGAGCGGAAGAATGTGGGGAAGGTTGTGCTCACGGTGAGTTGAGCCTGTAAACTCAGTCATCATGGCTGACATGGAAACAGTCACCTACCGATCCCGGGCTCGATTCTGGTTACTCTTTTTACTGTTCGTAGCCGCGGGCGTGAGCCTAGTGGCCGTGCCGATGTACGTGATCCGCCCGTTCCGGGCGCAGGGTGCGCGGGAGCTCGAGGTCGCGCTGGCGTTCGTGCGTTGGGCGCCGGTCTGGACGGTGGTGGATGGCGTGCTCGCGGCGGTATTCGCTGTAATGCTGTGGCGGGGCAGCAGTGTGACGGGCTGGCGCACCGCGGGGAGGCGGCTTATCGTGCTCGCCGGCATACTGCTGGTCACAAGCGCGGCGGTAATGGCGCGGGTGAACATCTTCGAGCGCGTGTTCCGCCCGGTCACCGAGCCGCAGTTCCTAACCGCTTCGGAGGCGCCGGTGGACGACGACGACATGGTGCTGGCGGTGCGCGTGGGAGAGCAGGCACGCGCCTACCCCGTCCGCACCCTGGCCTACCACCATCTGCTGAACGACACCCTGGCCGGCGAGCCCCTGATCGTCACCTATTGAACGCTCTGCCACACCGGTCTGGTGTGGAAACGGACAGTCGAAGGAAGGACGCTCACTTTCCGCCTGGCCGGCATCAACAACCAGAACTTCCTCATGCGCGATGAGGAAACGGGAAGCGTGTGGCAGCAGGTGACGGGGCGCTGTGTGTTCGGTCCGCTGCGCGGCAAAGCACTGGAACTGGCCGGCTCCGATGAATTGACCTTCGGCTTGTGGAAGCAGGAAGCGCCTGCGGGTACGGTGCTGGCGCCGGTGGGGGCCTACGCGGCCAAATACGCCGAGAAAGACTGGGACGAGCGCATGGCCCGCTACCCAACCGTGCTCTCGTTCTCTCCCCTTCCGCCCAGAGAATTGGTGCTGGGCATCAGCGTGGGTGGCGCGGATCGCGCCTTCCCATTGAAAAGCGTGCTGGAGCAGGCGCCCATCATGGACAGCGTCGGCACGACGCCGGTGGCGCTGGTCGTGGGACAGGACGGCAAGTCGGTACGCGCGTTTGTCAGGCGGATTGAGCCCGGCACCGAGGCGACCGAGTTCCACAGGAAGACGGGCGAGCCGTGGGCGTTGCTCGATTCGGCCACGGGGAGCGAGTGGAACTTCCAGGGTTGCGCGGTTGCGGGACCAGCGCAGGGAAAGTGCCTGGAACAGTTGCCGCTGCTCAAGGACTACTGGTTCGATTGGCGGAACTACCATCCGCAGACCACGGTGTACCGACACTAGGTTTCGTCCATTTTTCCCGACTGCCTGTGACTCAAGTCACTGACGCTTCGCAGGGATAGGACCAAGGTACAGGCAGCGCGCTCCGGCGTGTGCGCCACAGAGGTGTGTCATGGCGGTTCGCACCATCATCGAGCCCTTCAAGATCAAGTCGGTAGAGCCCATCCAGTGGACGACGCGGGCGCGGCGCGAAGAACTGTTGCGCGCGGCGCACTATAACCTGTTCCAAGTGGCGGCGGACGAGATCCTTATCGACCTGCTGACCGACTCCGGCACGGGCGCCATGTCCACTGCGCAGTGGGCGGCCATGATGGAAGGCGACGAGAGCTATGCGGGCAGCCGCAGCTTCTATCACTTGCGGCGCTCCGTGCAAGGCATCTTCGGCTACCGGCACGTAATCCCGACGCACCAGGGAAGAGCGGCGGAGCGCATCCTGTTCAACGTGATGTGCCGGAAGGGCGACGTGGTCCCGAACAACACGCACTTCGATACCACGCGCGCCAACGTAGAGTTCGTAGGAGCAGAAGCCGTGGACCTGCCCTGCGCGGAGGGACACGATCCGTCCCGGCTGGCGCCGTTCAAGGGCAACATGGACGTGGCCGCGCTGGAAAAGCTGATCGCGCGCGTGGGCCGTGAGCGGGTGCCGCTGGTGATGTTAACGGTGACCAACAATTCCGGCGGCGGCCAGCCGGTTTCCATGGAGAACGCGCGGGCCATCAGCAAAGTGTGCCGGGGACACGGCATCCCACTTTACTTCGACGCCTGCCGTTTCGCGGAGAACGCCTACTTCATCAAGCTGCGTGAGCCGGGCTACGCGGAACGATCGCCGCTGGAGATCGCGCGCGAGATGTTCGCGCTGGGCGACGGTTGCACCATGTCGGCGAAGAAAGATGGGCTGGCCAACATCGGAGGCTTCCTGTGCACCAACGACGACGCGCTGGCGCAGCAGGAGGAAAACCTGCTGATCCTCACCGAAGGTTACCCGACCTACGGGGGCCTCGCGGGACGCGACCTGGAAGCGATCGCCGTCGGCCTGGAAGAAGCCTTGAATGAAGACTACCTCCGCTACCGCATCACTTCGACCGCGTATCTGGGCAACCACGTCGCCGAGCAGGGCGTGCCGATTGTGCAGCCCCCCGGAGGCCACGCCATCTACCTGGATGCGCGCGCGTTCCTGCCCCACATCGCGCCGGAGCAGTTCCCGGGCGTAGCGCTGGCGAATGAGCTGTATCTCGAGGGCGGCATCCGATCCGCCGAGATCGGGACGTTGATGTTCGGCAAGGCGGCGCAGCACGACCTGGTGCGGCTGGCCATCCCGCGGCGCGTCTACACGCAGAGCCACATCGACTACGTGATCGAAGTGATCCTGGAGGTGTGGAAGCGCCGCGACGCGATCCGCGGCCTGCGCCTCGCCTATGAGGCGCCTTTCCTGCGGCACTTCACGGCACGGCTGGAACCGGCTTGAGCGAATGCGGGTCCGACCGGCAATCCAGCCGGCAGATGCAATCCTCCGCACATCGGCGCAACGGCGGCCACTCCCCAGCGAGATACAGGTCGGTGGAGAAATAGCGCTCGCTACGGTCGGGAAGGATGGTGACCACATTGCAGTCGTGGCCCAAGCGGTCGAGCGTGCGGATGGCGGCCAGGATGTTCGCACCCGAGGAGATCCCCACGAACAGCCCGAACTGCCGACTGAGGCGCTTGGCCATAGCAACGGCCTCATCGCTGGCAATGGCCTCCACGCCGTCGATAAAACTCATGTCCATGATGGGTGGGATGAAACCGTCGCCAATGCCAGCGATCTTGTGGGCGCCTGTGCCGCCGCCGCTCATCACGGCAGCTTCGGCGGGTTCGACGGCGATAAGCGCAACCTTGGGGTTGTGCTCACGCAGGTAGCGGCCCACGCCCATCAGCGTGCCGCCGGTGCCCACACCGTCGATAAAAGCGTCCACGCGGCCTGCCATTTGCTGCCAGATCTCCGGACCCGTGGAGCGGTAATGGGCCGCAGGATTGTCGGAGTTCTCGAACTGGCGCGGGCAGAAAAATTGAGGGTTCTCTTCCAGTATCCGGTTCAGGCGGGCGAGCGCACCGGCAAAGCCGTCGGCCTGCGGGGTGAGGCAAACCTCGGCTCCCAGACTTTGCAATAGACGCACACGTTCGGCGCTCATGTGCTCCGGCATAAGGATGACCAGGCGGTAGCCCTTGACGGCCGCCGCCTGTGCCAGCGCGATGCCGGTATTCCCGCTCGACAGCTCAATGATGGTCGAGCCGGAACGAAGCTGGCCGCGCTGTTCTGCCTGATCCAACATGTACCGGGCGATGCGATCCTTCACACTTCCGCTGGGGTTGAGGAACTCTGCTTTGGCGGAGATACGGCAGCTTCGGCCCTGGTGCTCGAGCTCGAGCGTGAGCATCGGTGTGTGACCGATGCAATCCAGGATGTTTTCTTTGGGTTGCGACACGGTGGCCTCTCGAGCCGCGCTCGGCACAAGACTAATCCCGCAAACGGCCTGCCAGGAAGAACAAAGCGCCGGCAGCAGACAGCTGCCGGCGCAAACGTCTCACTAGGCCAAGTCCTCGGCGCCGATGGGCAGGCGGCGAAGGCGCTTCCCGGTGGCGGCGAAGATGGCGTTGACGACGGCGGGCGTGGCCGGCGGCAGCCCGGGCTCGCCGATGCCGGTGGGCGGCTCGGTGGAGCGCACCGTGTAGACCTCCACCTTCGGCATAGCGTCGATGCGCATCAGTTCGTACTCGTGGAAATTGGACTGCTGCACGCCGCCCTTGGCGATGGTGATTTCTCCGTAGAGGGCCGCGCTCAACCCGTAGACGACGGCGCTCTCGACTTGGGCGTGCAAAGCATCCGGATTGATGACGGTGCCGCAATCTACCGCCGCGACCACGCGGTCCACGCGCAGGTTGCCGCCCTCGACGGTGACCTCCGCAACCTCCGCGACGTAGGTCTGGAAGGAGTAGTGGCAGGCGATGCCGCGGCCGCGACCTTTGGGCAGCGGACTTCCCCAGCCAGCCTTCTCCGCCGCCAGCTTGAGCACGCCCTTGAGGCGCTCGGTGTCGAGCGGCGGGGCCTCGGCGTCGACCGGGTTCTTGACCTTGCGCGGCTCGGCGAGCAGGCGCAGGCGGAGCTCGAGCGGATCCACGCCCGCAGCCGCAGCCATCTCGTCGAAGAAGCACTCCACGGTGAAGGCGTTGATCGAGGCCTCCACCGACCGCCACCAGGCCACCGGCACACCGGAGGGAACGGGCGCGTACTCCACGCGCAGATTCGCGAAGGCGTATGGCAGATCGGCGGCGCCGGCAACCTCAGACTGTTCCGGCGGATCCTTGGGACTCCAGAGCGAATTGATGGCCGTGGAAATCATGCGGTGCTGCCAGACCTCCGGTTTGCCTTCGGCATCAAGGCCGCCCTGGAAACGATGGTAAGCGGCAGGACGATAGAAGTCGTGTTGCATATCGTCTTCGCGGGTCCAGACGAGCTTCACCGGCTTGCCGACGGCTTTCGAAACCTGCGCCGCCTCGACCGGGTAATCGCCCTGGTAGCGTCGGCCGAAGCCTCCGCCCATGAAGGTGGTGTGAACGACGACCTTCGAGGGCTCCACACCGGCAACCTGCGCGATCACTCCCTGCGCCCATTGCGGAGCCTGGGTGGGCGCCCAGACTTCGGCGCCATCGGCGCGCACGTGCACCGTGCAGTTCAAGGGCTCCATGGTGGCGTGGGCCACGAACGGTAGCTGGTAGTCGGCCTCGACCTTTTTGGCGGACTTGGCGAGCGCGGCGTCGGCATCGCCTTCGTTGCGCACCGCCTTACCAGACTTCGTGGCCAGTTCCCGACACTGCTTCCACAGGGATTCGCTGGACTCGGCGGCGTGCGGGCCGTAGTCCCATTCGACCTCGAGCGCATCGCGGCCCTGCATGGCGGCCCAGGTGCTGTCCGCGACGATTGCGACTCCGCCGGCGCTGTGCACGTCGGCGACCGCGGGAATCTCGACAACCTCGCGCACGCCGGGGACAGCCTTCGCCTTGGCGGCGTTGAAGCCTTTCGGCTTGCCACCGAAGGTCGGGCAGCGCGACACCACGGCGTAAAGCATCCCAGGCACCTTGACATCCATCCCGAACTGAGCGCTGCCATCCACTTTGAGAGGGACGTCTGCGCGTGGTATGGAGGTTCCGATGATGCGGAACTTCGCCGGATCCTTGAGCGGGACCTTGTTCGGGTCGGGCAGGGGAAGCTGGGAAGCCTTTTCCACCAGCTCACCGTAGGACAGGCTGCGCGAACCGTTCCAGACGGCGCCATTCTCGGCGCGGCAGTCTTTCGCGGAGACTCCCCAAGTCTGGGCAGCGGCTTCGATGAGCATCTCCCGCGCGGTGGCGCCGGCGCGCCGCAGCGGTGCGTACGACGTCCGGATACTGCTGGAACCGCCCGTGCCGTGACTGTAGATGCGCGGATCGGTGGGCGCCTGCTCGATGCGGACCTTGGCCCAGTCCACTTCCAACTCTTCCGCCAGGATCATGGGCAGAGTGCCGAAGACACCCTGGCCCATCTCCGACTTGCCGACGATCAGGGTGACCTGGCCGGCCTTGTCGATACGCACCCAGGCGTTGAATGGGTTGGGATTCTCGATGCGCTTGACCTGTCCCTGCGCCAGCGCGTCAAGGGGCAGATAGAAGCCGATGACCAGTGCCGCACCGCTGGAAGCGGTGGTGACGAGGAATTCGCGACGCGAGACTCCGGACTGCGCGAGTGCGGTCTTCATCGGGCACCTCCGGAAGCCTTCGCCGGAAGCATGGGAGATTCGGCCGCGCGATGTACGGCGCGGCGGATCCTTTGGTAGGTCCCGCAGCGGCAGATGTGGGTGCCGAGCGCGTCGTCGATATCCTTATCGCTCGGCCGCGGATTCTTTGCCAGCAGTTCCGCCGCGGTCATCAGCATGCCGGACTGGCAGTAGCCGCACTGCGGAACCTGTTCGGCGATCCAGGCCTGCTGCAAGGGATGGCTGCGATCGGGCGCCAGCCCTTCGATGGTGGTGATCTTCTTGCCGGCGACTTCGCTCACGGCCGTGACACAGGAGCGCGTGGCCTGCCCATCCACATGGACGGTGCAGGCGCCGCACTGCGCGATGCCGCATCCGTACTTCGTCCCCGTCAGATCGAGCACGTCCCGCAGCACCCACAGCAGCGGGGTTGCTGGATCCACATCCACCTGGCGCGGTTTTCCATTGACGACAAAAGAAATCATGGCCACCTCCCGAGCGCTTGCGACCCTTCCGTCGGCCGCACCCTGCCCTGAGAAATTCGGGCCAACATCTTAACTCCAGGCAGGCAGAAGATGTTCAGGATGAATAAATTTCAATGACGCGAACGGCGGCCGACCGGCTGCTATACTGCCTGCCCTCGGAGAGGGCATATGCGCAGGTTGCTTCTGGCTGCGATCCTGCTAGTTCTACTGCTGGAGTTTTCGCGGGCGCAATCGAAATCTGCCGGCACGGTCCAAGCCGGAGACCAAGTGGTGATGCACGCCCGCGAGCTGACCTGGCAGCCGCTGATCCCCGAGGTTGAGATGAGCATCGTGAGCGGCGATCCGTCGAAGACGGGCATCTACGTCCTGCGCATACGTTCCCTGAAGGGCGCTAAGGTCGCGCCGCACTGGCATCCCGAGGACGAAGCCATAACGGTGCTGGCCGGGGAGTTCCGGCTGGGACACGGCGAGAAGTACGACCCGACCCAAATGCGCCCGCTGCGTCCCGGAGATTTCGCCACCGTGCCCGCCAAGATGCCACACTACGGCTACCTGTCACCGGGCAACATCGTGCAGGTCCACGGCATGGGACCGTTCGTGGTGAATTGGGTGAACCGCGAAGACGACCCCGCCAACAAGAAGGTGAAGTAAGTTTCCCTCCACTGCTTCTTGTCCTGCCGTAGAGGATCCGCTCTGGACGGAACCTGAAGAGAGATTGCTAGACTTCCTGCACGCGTCATGAACAATCGTGATTTGCAAGCTACCTGGGCGTATCACAACGCCACCAAGCATTCGCATGCCAGTGTGCGGTCGAGCACCCATTTCCTGGACTGGGCGAATCAGCCGCTGCCATTCAAGATCTATCCCCAACTCCAAGCTCTGCCCTTGCCGCGTGAAGTACCGCAAACCGGTGTCGCCACGCTGGCGGCGATCGCGGAAGCGGGAGGCGGCAGACAAAGCGCGGCCACACTCGATGTGAGGACGCTCTCCCTGTTGCTCTACTTTTCGGCGGGGATCACCCGGCAACGCAAGTATCCCGGGGGCGAGCTCTACTTCCGTGCCGCAGCCTGCACGGGCGCCTTGTATGAGATCGAGCTGTACCCGGTGGTGCGCGGGCTGCCGGAGCTGGAGGCAGGGGTCTACCACTTCGGTCCGGCTGACTTCGCCCTGCGCCCCCTGCGCGCCGGCGATTGGCGCGGAGAACTGGTAGACGCCACGGGAAGCGAGCCGGCTGTGGCGCGGGCGCCGCTCATTCTGGTCTGCACCGGCACCTATTGGCGGAACGCCTGGAAGTACCAGGCGCGCACCTACCGGCATTTCGGCTGGGACAACGGCACCCTGTTGGCCAACCTTCTGGCCATGGCCGCGGCGCTGGGACTGCCGGCGCGTGTGGTGTCCGGCTTCGTGGACGCCCGCGTGAACGCCCTGGTAGGCGCCGACCCGGAACGCGAGGTGGCGTTTTCGTTGGTGGCCATCGGGCGAGAAGAGGAACCGCCACCGCAGGCGCCGGCCAGTATCCCTGTCCTCACATACGAAGCGTTGCCGGTCTCCCGGCGCGAAGTGGATTATCCGGCGATGCGGGAAGTGCACACCGCGTCGAGCTTCATAACCTCTGCGGAAGTGGCTGCGTGGCGCGGCCATTTGACGACGCGTGAGCCGGCGGCAAGCTCCGGTCCCCTCATCCGCCTGCGGCCGCTGAGTGATGAGGCTGTACCGCGCGATCCCATCGAGCGCGTCATCTTGCGGCGAGGCTCCACGCGCCGCTTCGCCCGCGCGCCGATCACGCTGGAGCAACTCTCGACCATGCTCGATCGCGCGACGCGCGAAATCCCGGCCGATTTTCTCGAGCCCGGTGGCGAGCTGCTGAACGAACTCTACTTGACGGTGCACGCGGTCGAGGGCCTGCTACCGGGCGCGTACCACTTCCGCCGGGAGACTCTGGAGCTGGAATTGCTAAGAGAAGGCGACTTCCGAGAGAAAGCGTACTTCCTGGGACTGGAGCAGGAACTGCCGGGAGACGCAAGCGTAGCGATCTTCTTTCTGGCAGACCTCGAGCGCATCCTGGAACGATTCGGCAACCGCGGCTATCGGGCGACGCAACTGGAAGCAGGCATTCTGGGCGGCAAGCTGTACCTGGCAGCCTATGCGCTGCGGCTGGGAGCGACGGGCCTCACCTTCTACGACGACGACGTAGTGCGCTTCTTCTCTCCGCATGCTCAGGGGAAGAGCGCCATTTTCCTGGTCGCCATCGGACAAAGGCCAAAACGGGAGGAAATTGCTGCCTCCGAATAGGTTTCCGAGTGGCGACTTGCCTGTTCGTGTGGTAGCGTTTCGCAACTCACGATTGCTTCAGGTGCTACCGGCCGATGCTACGAGCACTGCTTCGCTTTTTTGCACGGCAGCCACAGGAGTTCGTCCTCGCCCTGGCTCTGGCGCTGGTTTTCTTCATGTTCGCGGTGGACTATGTCACCGGGATCGAGGTCGCGGTCT
>DATIGQ010000031.1 GCA_035454605.1 Terriglobales bacterium | reverse complement strand
AATCCTGCTCTGCACGACCTCCTCGATGGCGTCACCGCCGGCGTCGTAGGGTTGATTGCGGCCACCACGTTGGATCTGGCGCACAGCGCGCTCACCTCGCCTGCTTCGCTCGCTATCTTCGCCGTTGCACTTCTTGCGCTCATCCTGTGGCGCGCCGGGTATGCCGTGGCCGTAGTGATGCTGGCGGCGGCGTTAGCCGGATGGCTCTGGCTCAGATAAGCCGCCGGGAGACTCTGCGCCAATCGCCGCCGTGTAGAATCGAAGATTCTGCAGCCGCGAGGATTCCACAAGACGAGGCAACAATGCATCGGAAGACCCTTTCCCTGACTCTTGCAGTGCTCACCGCGGCCGCATTCGCCGCCGGTCCCGCCGCTCCCTCTGAGGACGGCACGCTGCCCAAGCTCACCGCCATTGCCGGGCAGGGCATGATGAGCCGCGGCGCTTACACCGACCTGCAAGAGCTCAGTGACGACGTAGGGGGCCGCGTCACCGGCACGCCGGAGGACAAGAAAGCCATCGAGTGGGGCCTGGCCAAGATGAAGGCCATCGGCCTCGAGAACGTGCATGCCGAGCCGTACCAGTTCTCGCCGGGCTGGTCGCGCATCTCTGCTTCTGCCGAGATGGTTTCTCCGCAACGCCGGCGGCTGCAAGTGGACTCGCTCGGCTGGGTGGGCTCGACGCCCACGGGCGGAGTGGAAGCCGACGTGGTGCTGCTGAACACCAACCGTCTCGACGACGAGATGCGCAACAACGCCGCCCAGTGGAAAGGCAAAATTCTGCTCTCGGTGAAGCGCGGCGAGGCTCCCACGGAGCCGCAGTCCGGCAAGTTCGGTCAGTTCCTGCGCGCGGCGCACAAAGCCGGAGCCGTCGCCGTCATCGGTGGGCAGAGTGGCGCGGAAGCCGCCGGGCTGCGGCTCACGCACACCGGCGCCCTCGGCTATGGCGAATTCTTCGACTTGCCCACCGTCAGCATGATCGCTGAGGACTCCAAACAATTGGAGCGCTACCTGGACGCCGGCAAGACGGTGCGCCTGAAGCTCGACGTGCAGAACCGCGTGACCGCGGGGCCGGTGCAATCGGCCAACGTGGTGGGCGAGATCCGCGGCGCGGAGTTTCCCGAACAGATCATCGTGGTCGGCGGCCACCTGGATTCGTGGGACCTGGCGCAAGGCACAACCGACGACGGCGTGGGCGTCGTGACCACGCTGGGCGCGGCGCGCGCCATCCTGGCGGCAGGCCAGCGCCCGCGGCGCACCATCCGCTTCGTGCTGTTCACCGGCGAAGAGCAGGGCCTGCTGGGCTCCTTCGCCTACGTCAAACAGCACGAGAAGGAAATGGCGAACCACGTCGCCGCCATCGTCCTGGATAACGGCCAGGGTCCGGTGGCCACGCTGCAGCTTGGCGGACGCAAGGACGTCATGCCGGCGGTCGAGAAATTCACCGGCGCCCTCTCCGGCCTGAGCGCCCTCAAGATCGACGACAAGCCCACCTTCGGCACCGATACGGGCCCGTTCACCTTCGCCGGCATTCCTGCCATCAACCTGAACCAGGACTCGCCCGAGTACAAGTTCACCCATCACTCCGCCGCCGACACCTTTGACAAGGTGCAGCCGGACATCCTGGCCCGGAACACCACCGTGAAGGCGCTGCTGGCGTTCTGGATCGCCGACCGCCCCGAGCGCCTGGCCACTCCCTGGACCCGCGAGCAGGTAGCAAGAATGCTCATCGAGAAAAAGATGGACAAGCAGCTCAAAGGCTACGGCATCTGGCCCTTCGGGGATGCGGGAACCGGCGACAAGAAACAGTAACGAGTTTCGAGTTGCCGCCTGCGAGGACCGAGTTAGTTCCTAGGCGTAAATGCCTCTCTGCTTGATGGTGAACGCTACCCGGTCGATGGCCAGCATATACGCGGCGATGCGGTTGTTCACGCTGTGGGTCTCGGCGTAGCGCACCACGTCCTCGAACGACGAGCGCATGATGTGCTCCAGTTGCTCGTTGACCACCGATTCTTTCCAGAAGTAGCCCTGGCGGTCCTGCACCCACTCGAAGTAGCTCACGGTGACGCCGCCGGCGTTGGCCAGGATGTCGGGCATGACGAATACGCCCTTTTCCTGCAGGATCTCGTCGGCGGCGGCGGTGGTGGGGCCGTTGGCGCCCTCGACCAGGATGCGCGCCTTGATCTGGGCGGCGTTCTGCGAGGTAATGACGTTCTCCGTGGCCGCGGGCACGAGCACGTCGCACTCCATCAGCAGGAACTCACCCGGGTCCACGCGCTGGGCCTCGGGATAGCTGAGCAGCGAGCCTTCGCGCATGCGGTGCTCCATGAGGGCGTCGATATCGATGCCTTTGGGGTTGTAGAGCGCGCCGCCGATCTCGGAAATGCCCACGATGCGGTAGCCCTGGTCAAACATGAGCTTGGCGGCGTTCGAGCCCACGTTGCCGAAGCCCTGGATGATGACCCGGGTCTCTTCGCGGTTCATCTCCAGCTTCTTGAGGGCTTCGTCGGTGACCATCAGGATGCCGCGGCCGGTGGCTTCGCGGCGGCCGCGCGAGCCGCCCAGGTCGAGCGGTTTGCCCGTCACTACCGCCGTCACCGTGTGGCGCATGTGCATGGAGTAGGTATCCATGATCCAGGCCATGGTCTGCTCGTTGGTGCCCATGTCCGGCGCGGGGACGTCCTTCTCCGGGCCCAGGAACTCCACCAGCTCGGCGGTGTAGCGCCGCGTGATCTTCTCCAGCTCGATCTGCGAAAGCCGGCGCGGGTCGCAGATGACGCCGCCCTTGGCGCCGCCGAAGGGAATGTTGACCACCGCGCACTTCCAGGTCATCCAGCTGGCCAGGGCGCGCACTTCGTCGAGGGTGACGTCGGGGCTGTAGCGGATGCCGCCTTTGGCCGGGCCGCGCGCGATGGAGTGCTGCACCCGGAAGCCGGTGAAGACTTCCAGTTGGCCGTTGTCCATCAGCACCGGGATGTGCAGGATGATCTCGCGGTTGGGCTGGCGCAACACCTTCCACAAGCCTTCATCCAGGTTGAGCTTCTGCGCGGCCAGGTCGAAACGGGCCGCCTGCGCCTCCCACGGGTTGATTTCCTGCTCGAGCGAAATGGTCTTCATCATGGCTGGCTCCCATACCGGCTGGGGATGGGAAGTATACGAAAGGCAGTGGCCAGGGAACCAGTACCCAGTTGTTAGCAAACCAGTCGCCAGTACCTAGTACCGAGTAGCTATCCAGTAGCGAGGGCCGAGTTGCCGGTCGGAAAGTCCCAGCGGCAGAACGGGCCCGAAGTTCAGGGCTGGGATCTGGTGGGTACCCCCTCCCCCTATTTTGCGCAAATTCGCCCAGGGAAAAGGGTTAGGCGATGGCGAGCCGCCAAAATATTGATGTCAAAGAGCTTAGAGGCAGATTCGTCTTAACAAAATACTTATCATTCAGATAAGCAACACTTATATGTTATATCAATATAGTGAGGGGCAAGAGGAAAAAACGCGGACGATGCAGAGATTCCGCCCATAGTTCGGCGGAGCGCGCGGTAAGCTGTTTGTCCGACCGCGGTCAGCCCGGTCCTTTTGGCAGGCTCGTCACTTCATGGAGCACATTACTCTCCCCGTACTGTCCGACGACGGACGGCGTGCCACGCGGGAAGTACTGGAGGTCGATCCTCTGGCCGCGAAGCGGTATCGGCTGCTGCACTCGCCCGCATTCGTCGATGGGCTGGCGGCTGGGGACATCATCGAGCTCGACGAGTCTGTGGCGTGCGGCTTTCGGGTGGTAGCACGCGCCGGGAATCTGGCAGTGATAGTGGCTTTCGAGGAAAACGAGGACGTCTCGTCCGCCCAAGCTCTGCGTCTGAAGGAAAGAATGGAAGCCATCGGCGGCGCGTCGGACGGTGGGCCCCCGCGGATGCTGGTCTTTACGGTCCCGGTCAGCGCAGGGTTTCAGGCCGTCGAGAGGTTGCTGGCCGAGTTCCTGCGCGAGGCGCCAGGGACGAGTTGGTGGTATGGCAATGTGTACGAAGTTGGCGATCCGACGCGACCCCTCAATTGGTGGAAAGCGGCCGAATGAACCGGGCCGACGGGGTGGGGTAGCACGCTTGTGCAGTCTGTTCCGAAGGTGGAACGACGCTTTGTTCACGCCCACCCTTCGCTGGCGCGAAGGGGTGGGGCACCTTCAGGGGTGCCGGTGCAGAAGTGTGGGCCACCCCGCCCGTGAACTGAGCGTCTAGGTCACCGCGTGGCCTTCGACCTTGGCCCCCGCCGATTAGGCTTCCGTCCTTCTACAACGTGGTCCTCCTGACAAAGCCTGTTGTAAACATTGTGCAGCTCATCTGCATTCGGAGGATTGAGGAGTATGCGTTGCTTCCCTTTGACGTAGTACAGCTCCAGATCACCCTTGTCGGCTGAGTACTCGAAAACCCTTTCACCGTCCAAGATCGCGAAAAGTCCGAAGATCGCGTGCTCGGCAGCTTCACGGATGACTTCTGACACAGCAGCTCGGTCACGATCCGATAGGCTCGTGAACCACCTAGTCAGCCCTACGTCCGAATCGTTGGGAACTCTGCCCGGAGGGCTATTTAAGGCCGAAAGAACGCTTCGTACTGCGGAGTCGCTCGTCTGCACCTTTATGTTCTTAACAAATTCATCTCTAGTTATCATTTTTGCCGCGGAGCCTTCTTCGGAGGTTTTGTTTCGGGATATTTCTTCTCTATCAGCTTTCTCAGTTTCTCAATGGCCCTTGCCGGAGTCTTGGTCTTTGTCCTCAAGTCACTCAAGTCTTTCTTCACTTGATCCTGAGGCTTGAGTCTCGGCTCACCCTTCTCGACGGGTATGTTCTTGTGTTCACCTTCTGGTAGAGCGATTGCTGATCCTGTTTTTCTATCATAGCCTTCTATGGTCTGTTCCGCCGGGTGGGCTTGGGGAACCTTATGAATGTCAAGTCCATCTCCTGGAACTGACCGCCCTTTGAGGTCGTCGTGTTCGCCGACGTCGTGCGGCTTTACCTTGTCCCTAAGATAGGAGATGGTTTGGTCGGCCGCCTCGCCGAACCTCCGAAGTACCTCTTGTCCCGCTGGAGTTGTTAGGACCGCGGTCGTTACCGCGACAGTGCCTGTCACGATTACGAGCGCTTCCGCCGTACATAAATCCCAAACACAATGTCCATTCGGATCCGTGTAGCGCAGCGGATTGTTGTAGGTGTAGGCGTACTTGTTCAGCGACTGGGGGTTGGTGATGTCGGCGCAGGGGAGGGGAAAGTCGGGCAGGGGGTCGTTGGCGCTGAAGGCGTCCACCGGGCCACCCGCGAACTCGTCCGGCTGCAGGAACCTTCCCAGGCTGGACGAGTAGTGGCGGGCGATGAAGTAGTCGAGGTTCGACTCCGGGTCGCGTTCTTTGCCGGTGAACTTGTACTTGCTGCCCGAGGAGTAGAAGCTGCGCAAGCCCCCGAAGGGGTAGAAGTCCAGGTCCTCGACGTAGGAGCCGGTCGAGGTCAACACCACGCGCGAGGAGCCCAGGTGGTCGGCGAAGTAGTAGTGAATGTCGCCTGAGGCCAGCCGCCGCGCCACCCGACGGCCGTTGAGATAGACGTACTCATCGGTCATGACCCCGGCGGCATCGCTTTCCGCCAGCATCTCTCCGCCCTGCCCGTA
>DATIGQ010000030.1 GCA_035454605.1 Terriglobales bacterium | reverse complement strand
GTGGAAACGGCGCGAGCGCTCGGCGCCGACCACGTCGTGGACTACACGCGCGCAGACTTCACGCGAAGCGGGCAGCGCTACGATCTGATCGTCGCGGCCAACGCCTATCATTCGATCTTCGACTACCGGCGGGCGCTGCGTCAGCATGGAATCTATGTCATGGTGGGAGGCGGTTGGACCCAGATCCTCCAGGCCATGTTGCTGGGACCCTTGCTGTCGCGAATGGGCCGCAAGAAGATGCGTTTCTTCGTTGCGAGGATCGACAAGAAGGATCTGCTTCTTCTGAAAGAGCTGCTTGAAGCCCGGAAAGTGGTACCCATGGTTGAGAGACGTTACCCACTGAGCGAGGCGGCCGAAGCTTTCCGCTACCTTGAAGAAGGACACGCTCGAGGAAAAGTAGTCGTCACCTTGTGACTGGGCGGAATCACCAAGTCAGCAGAACACCAGATAGCCTGAGCCCGTCCTTTATAATGACCGGTCTGTTTGCACATGGAGGAAACGATGATGTCCCGCTGGCTGCCGGTCATACTGATTCTCGGCGCGCTCACGCTGCCCGCTGCCGCCGACTCGAAAGCCTCGCCCGAAGACGAAGCCGGCATCCGCGCGGCGGCGCTGGATTACATGGAGAGCTACTACGAAGGCAATGGGGAGCGCATGGAACGGGCGCTACATCCGCACCTGGCCAAGCGCATCGCGCGCACCGATGCCTCCGGTAAAACTCGCCTCGACCAGATGAGCGCGCTGGAACTGGTGCAGATCATCCGCACGGGCAGCGGCAAGAACATCCCTAAAGAGAAACAGATCAAGAACGTGACCATTCTCGACGTCTACGACAATATGGCCACGGTGCGCGCGGAGATGCTGGAATGGATCGATTACATGCACCTGGCGAAGATGAACGGGCAGTGGAAGATCGTCAACGTGCTGTGGCAACTGAAGCCCAAACCGCAATAGCTGTCTATCTATCCCTCAGGAGAAAAGCAATCCGATGAAGGCTAGCCGTGTGGCGGTGATGCTCGTGCTGTCCCTGCTCTCCCTTGTGCCGTTTGCCAGCGCGGTTGACATCAAGAAAAAGGAAGAAGCCGTGTCGCGGGTGAAGGCGCGGCAAGCCGACCTGGTCAGCATGAGTGACCAGATATGGGCGTTCGCGGAAACCGCACTGCGCGAGAAGAAGTCTGCGAAGCTCCTGGCCGATTACGCGGAGCAGCAAGGCTTCAAGGTGGAGCGGGGCGTGGCCGGAATGCCCACGGCGTTCGTGGCCAGCTACGGCGAGGGGCGGCCGATCATCGGCATCCTGGGCGAGTACGACGCCTTGCCGGGCATTTCGCAGAAAGCTTCGCCGGTGAAGGAGCCCCTGGTGGAAGGCGCGGCCGGACACGGCTGCGGCCACAACCTGTTCGGCTCGGCCAGCATGGGGGCGGCGTTGGCGATCAAAGAGATGATCGCGGCCGGCAAGCTGAAAGGGACCATCCGCTTCTACGGAACGCCAGCGGAAGAATCGGTGGGCGGGAAGGTGTACATGGCGCGCGCTGGCCTGTTCAACGACCTCGACGTAGCGCTGGCCTGGCATCCCGCGGATGAGACCGAGGCGGACACCGACAGCTCGCAAGCGATCATCGACTTCATCGTGGAGTTCAAAGGCAAGGCAGCCCATGCGGCGTTCGATCCGTGGAACGGGCGCAGCGCCGTCGACGGCATGGAACTCTTCACCGACGGCCTGAACATGATGCGGGAGCACATCCGGCCGACCTCGCGCATCCACTACACGCTGATCAAGGGCGGGGACGTGCCCAACGTGATCCCGGAATACGCCAAGGTGTGGGTGTGGGTGCGCGACAACAAGCGCGAGAACATGGACGAGATGATGCAACGGGTCCGCAAGATGGCGCAGGGCGCGGCGCTGATGGCCGACGTCGAATCGAAATTGACCGTGCAGGCCGGCGATTACGAAATGCTGGTGAACATGGCCGGCGAGCGGGCCCTGTACAACAATCTGGTGTGGTTGGGGCCGCTCGAGTTCACGGAAGAAGAGCAGGAGTTCGCACGCAAGATCCAGAAGGCGGCCGGCGTCGAACCCAAGGGCCTGAAGAGCGCCATCACACCGATCAAGGATGCGCCCGGTGAGCCGGAAGGCGGCTCTACGGACGTGGGCGATGTGAGCTGGCTGGTGCCGACGCTGCACCTCTCTGTGACCACGGCGCCGGAAGATGCGCCCTGGCACGGGTGGTCGGTGGTGGCGACCGGGGGGATGTCCATCGGGCACAAGGGCATGATGTACGCCTCGCAGGCGCTGGCCGCGACCATGGTGGACCTGTTCGAAGATGCCGAGCTACGCAAGGCGATCCGCGCGGAGTTCGAGGAGAAGACAAAAGGATTCGTCTATAAGCCGTACGTGCCGGAGGGTCCGCCGCCGCTGCCGGCAGATTGACTTACGTTAGCGCCTAAAACCGGGACGCGAACGTAGGCCACCCAATGCATGCGCTTCCAACCTACGAGCGGCGGGTGCGGGCGTAATCGACGGCGGAGGGCAACTCTTCCAGGCCGCGGCCCTCGAAGATGGCCTGGAACTCTTGCAGCAGGTCGGCGTGCAGCAGGCCGTTCGAGGCCATGACTTCGCGGCTCTCGATGCGGAAGGGACCGCCGGAGAAATCGGTGACCTTGCCCCCGGATTCTTCCACCAGCAGGACGCCGGCGGCGGTGTCCCAGGGATTGAGGTTGAACTCCCAGAATCCGTCGAAGCGGCCGCAGGCCACACAGGCGAGATCGAGCGCGGCGGAACCCGCGCGGCGCACGCCGTGAGTGCGGAGCGTGATCTGGTGGTAGAAGTGGATGTTGGGATTCTTGTGGCGCTTGTGGCTGGGGAAGCCGGTGGCGACCAGGCTCTCGGCGAGGGCTGAAATTTTCGATACGTGGATGCGGCGCTGGTTGAGCCAGGCGCCGCTTCCCTTCTCCGCGGAAAACAGTTCGTCGCGCGTGGGGTCGTAGATGACGCCGGCGATGCGCTCGCCCTTGTGCTCCAAACCGAGGGACACACAGAAAACCGGAAAGCCGTGAGCGAAATTGGTGGTGCCGTCGAGCGGGTCAACGTACCAGGAGTAGCCGGCGGAAGCGGGGGCGCGGGTGCCCTCCTCGGCCATGATGCCGTGGCGAGGCCAGCGGGCCTGGATGCGCTCGACAATGAGCGCTTCGGAGGCACGGTCGGCCTCGGTGACCAGGTCTACATCGCCTTTATATTCCACCTTCACGCGGCGCGCGAAGTAGGTCATGAGGAGAGCGCCAGCTTCACGGGCGATCTCCGCCATGGCGGGAACGAACTCGTCGCGGGACGTCACTAGGAGTTCTTGCGGCCGGGCTCTTCGGCGATGTACAGGATCTGGTGCTTGAAGATGAAGAGATTGGGCTCGCCCGAGCGGGTGAGGCGGATCATCTTCTGGTCGTAGTACTCGATCCAGCCGTGGACGACCTCGCCATCCAGCAGCTTGACGGAAACCGGGGTCTGCTTCTCGCCCAGATCCTTGAGATAGGCGGCTTCCAGAAATGTCTCTTCCGGCGGAGGAGCCTTGCCTTTGCGGAGCGGGCGCGAGCCGCCGTGTGGAGTGCGAAACGCCATGCGGCCATTGTATCGCGCCGCGGCGCCGCTAGCGCGCTTTGGAGGTGAAATAGCCGGAACGATGCCGGACGCGAAAGCCGGCCGCGGGTTCTTCGCCGTCGCCTTCGGGCGCAGATCCGCGAACCAGGACGCGGATGCGGCGAAATTCGGAGCCGGAAAGACGCTGGCGCGGATAGTAGGCCAGCAGGTATTGGGTGCGGAGGTCGCGGCTGATCTGCTCGAAGGCCGCGTCGAGCTGGTCGGACTGGGCATAGTAATGCTTTCCCCCAGTGTCCCGAGAAATCTGGATCAGGGCGTTCTCGCCGCCGATGTTGCGGCCAGCGCTGGCCGCGATGGGAACCACGATAATGCTGTATACGATGGCTTCGGACTGCACGGCGGAGCGAACGGCTTCGGCGTAGCGGATGGAACTGACGGTATCGCCACCATCGGTGATCACCACTATGACTTTGCGCCCCTTGCGGTTTTCCAGAGCATGGCCGGCGAGGTAGACGGCATCGAACAGCGCGGTGGCAGCCCCGGCGCGGGCGCGCTGGATGCCGGCATCGATGCGAGCCAAATTCGACGTGAAGGGCACCAATTCGTCCACCACTTCGCTGAACTGGTAGACCGATAATGCGTCCACCGGCCGCACGATGGAACGCACGAATCGGCGCGCCGATTCCAGCTCGACTTTCAGGTCCTTGCGCGTGGAGAGACTGGTATCGATGGCCAGCACGATGGAAAGCGGCAATTCCGATTCACGATCGAAGACCGAGATGGATTGCGGTTGATCGTCTTCCAGGATCTGAAAGTCGCCCTGCGTGAGATCGGCAACGGGAGCGCCCTTCTCGTCGGTCACGGTGACGAACACGTTGACGAGCTTCACGTCGACGCGGATGGTGGGCTGTTTCTCTTCCTTGGCCGGGGCAGGCGGCAGCTGGGTCGCGGGCTTCGGCTGCTGGCCACAGAGCGAAAGGCCGACAAGCAATGTGGCCAGAAGAAAGAGAATTCGCATACCCGTATTTACTTGGATGCGGGCCGGGCCGCGCCCCGAGCCGCCGCAGAAATCTCTTCGGGAAACGGTTCCCCATCCGCCCAGATGGCCCCGTCCTCAAAGTATTCCTTCTTCCAGATGGGCACGGTTTTTTTCAGCGTATCGATCAGCCAGCGGCAGGCGTCGAAGGCCGGCGCCCGATGGGCCGCTACCACGGCAATGAGGACGCTGCTCTCGCCAATCTCCAAGCGACCGAGACGATGAACCAGGGCAAGGTCGCGAATGGCAAACTTGGTGAGAGCTTCGTCCGCCAGGGCGCGCATCTGCTTCAACGCCATTTCTTCGTAGGCTTCGTACTCCAGATACAGAGTGCGGCGGCCGCGGGAGTGATTGCGCACAATCCCGTCGAAGATCACGATGGCGCCGTCTTCCGGGCGCTCCAGCGGAGGAACGATCTGATGGGGATCGATCCGCTCGCGCACGAGTTGCACCACGGGTTCCGGCGCGCCACCACTCACGGGCGGAAGCAAGGCCACTTCATCGCGGTCGCAAAGGATGGCGTCTACAGAGGCATATTCCTGGTTCAAGGAAAGCGCAAGGCTGGGCAGCAATTCTTTCAGGCGTGGAATTCCCTGTTCGTAGTGGGCCAGGAGATCGGCAAGTGTCGCTCCCTCCGGCAGCGCCAGCGAGTCGCTATCGCGACCCGCCAGATCGCGGAGCTGGCCGAAAAAGAGTACCCGGATCTGCATGGGAACTAGGATACGCTGAGGGTTGAGGAGCTTCACAGCAGGGACTCGTTAACAAGGCGCACCATAACCTGCTAACCATATTGTTGTTAGTAGGTTAGCAGAACTATCTTATGTGTTACGCTAAACTCCGACGGCGTTGGTGAGCACTTTCTCGCGTTCTTCGGCGTCCTGCTTTTCTTCGAGAGGCGAGGTGGGCAGCGCCAGGTCCAGCACTTCCTCGACGGTATTCACGTAGTGCAGCTTAATGCCTTCGAGCTGCTCGGGCGCCAAGTCCTCTTCGACGTTCTGCTTGTTGTCCGCGGGCATGAGGATGTCGCGGATGCCGGCGCGGCGCGCGGCCAGCACCTTCTCCTTGATCCCGCCGACGGGGAGGACGTTTCCGCTCAGGGTGACCTCCCCGGTCATCGCGGTGTGCGGACGAACGCACCGATCGCTGAGCAGCGACACGAGCGCAGTCACGAGGGTGATGCCGGCCGAGGGACCGTCCTTGGGTATGGCACCTGCAGGAACGTGAACGTGCAAGTCGTGGTCCTTGAAGAAGTCTTCGCTGATGGCTAGCTTCTCGGCGTTCGAACGCACCCAGGTGAGGGCGGCCTGCATGGATTCCTGCATGACCTGGCCGATCTGACCGGTGATGGTGAATCCCTTGTTGCCTTTCATCTTGTTGGCTTCGATGAAGAGGATATCTCCGCCGGTCGGGGTCCAGGCCAGACCCACGGCGACACCGGGGCGGCGGGTGCGCTCGGCCAGTTCGGTTTCGACGCGGATCTTGATGCCGCCCAGGAATTCCTGGATGGTCTCTTTGTCCACGATCAGCTTTTCGGTCTTGCCTTCGGCGATGCGGCGAGCCTGCTTGCGGCAGATGGTGCCCAGATTCCGCTCCAGGTTTCGCACGCCGGCCTCGCGTGTGTAATGCCGGATGACGTGGCGTACGGCCTCTTCGGGGAACTCGATGTTCTCCGGCGTGATGCCGTTCTCTTCGATCTGCCGCGGGACAAGATAGCGATTGGCAATGTGGAGTTTCTCGTCCTCGGTGTATCCCTGCAGCTCGATGATCTCCATGCGGTCACGCAGCGGTTCGGGAATGGGATCGAGCATGTTGGCGGTAGTGATAAACAGCACCTTGGAGAGATCGAAGGGCACGTCGAGATAGTTGTCGCGGAAGGTATTGTTCTGTTCGGGATCGAGGGTTTCCAGCAAGGCGGAAGCGGGGTCGCCGCGGAAATCACGGCCGAGCTTGTCCACCTCGTCGAGCATGAAGACAGGATCGTTGGTCTCAGCGCGGCGCATGTTCTGCATGATCTGGCCGGGCAGGGCGCCGATGTAGGTGCGGCGATGGCCGCGAATCTCGGCCTCGTCATGCACGCCGCCGAGCGACAGGCGCACGAACTTGCGGTTCAAGGCGCGCGCGATGGAGCGGCCCAGAGAGGTCTTGCCAACGCCCGGAGGTCCCACAAAGCAGAGGATCGGTCCCTTCATGCTGGGCTTCAAGCGGCGCACCGAGAGGTAGTCCAGGATGCGGTCCTTGACCTTCTGCAGGTCGTAGTGGTCGGTATCGAGAATCTCGCGCGCTTTGATGATGTCCACTTCCGTGCCGCTAGACTTGCTCCAGGGCAGCACGGCCAGCCACTCGATGTAGTTGCGCGTCAGGGAATAGTCGGCGGCCATGGGGGACATGCGGGAGAGGCGGCCCAGCTCGCGCAGGGCTTCCTTCTTGACCTCCTCGGGAAGGCCAGCGGCTTCGAGCTTCTGGCGAAGCTCTTCGACATCGCGCGAAGTCTCGTCCTGCTCGCCCAGCTCTTTCTGAATGGCCTTCATCTGCTCGCGGAGGTAGTACTCGCGCTGCGACTGTTGCACCTGGTCCTGCACTTCGGACTGGATCTTGTTGCGCAGGTGCTGGACCTCGAGCTCCTTAGTGAGGTGGCGGTTCACGGATTTCAGGCGCACGGAGACGTCGGGGGTCTCCAGGATCTCCTGCTTGTCGCGCGTGGGCAGCGAGGGCAGCGAAGAAGCGACAAAATCCGCCAGGCGCCCGGCGTCATCGATGTTCATGGCCACCGTCTGCAGCTCATCGGAGAGCGTGGGTGAACCAGCGACGATCTGCTGAAACAGAGAGAGCACGTTGCGTTCGAGGGCCTCAATCTCATGGGTGCGCTCGATATTGACGTCGGGAACGGTCTGTACGCTGGCGCGCATGAAGGGGGTGAGCTGCGCAAATTCGCCCAGCTTTATCCGGTCCAAACCCTCGGTAAAGATGAACAGGCTCTGGTTGGGCATGCGCACGACCTTATGCACGATGGCGAGCGTGCCCACGCTGAACAGGTCGACGGGCTGGGGTGAATCCACGCGGGCGTCCCTCTGCGCCACCACGATGATGGTCTTGTCCTCGCCCAGGGAGTTGATGAGCTCGACGGAGCTCTCCCGACCGACGGTCAACGGCAGGACGGCGTGGGGGAACAGCACGGTATCGCGCACCGGCAGCACCGGATACGCGGCGGGTTTCTGCGTCTTTTGCGGGGCTTTGCCCTCGCTGCGTTCAGTACTCATAAGATGTGTGCCAATATCACTCGCGGAGTGTCGACTGGCTGATTAGATGACGAGCCTGCCTTCATGGATGCAACGCCCAGCCGTAACTCCGCGCGGCGGATTGTAAAAGAAGCGCCGCCGATGGGCAATCGAAAGTGCTTCCCACTTGGTGCGTTTCGGGACCCGGTTTTTCCTACTTGGTGCGGATCACCAGGCAACCGGCGCGATCGACCAGGAAGCGCATGCCGGGCGGCACCACGGTGGTGGCACTGTACTCGGTGACGATAGCCGGTCCCGAATAGACCCTTCCCACGCTCAGCCCCGCCCGCTCGTAAATGCGGGTGCGAGTGAAGCGGCCGTCGAAAAACGTAGAAGTGGTACCGGCGGCTTTCCGGGACGGTTGAGCCGCAGGAGTGTGAACAACTTGGGCGAGGGTGGGCAGAGTAGCCCGCAGGCGCAGAGTCACGATCTCAACCTCCCTGCCGGGATGGGCGTAGCCGTAGCGGCGCTGGTGCTGACGATGAAACGCAGGGAGCCAATCCTCGGTAGCCGGCACATTCAACTCATATCCCTGGCCACGGTAGCGGACATCCAGCGAGCGCTGGAATCGCGGTGGTTGGGACCAGCCCTCCCGGCGAAAGTCCTGCCCTGCGGCTTGCTCCATCCGCAAGAACTCACGGCGCAAGAGCTCCGAGGGAGGGCGGGCGTTCACCCGCCAGAGGACCGTACGGGAAGAGTCCTTGACTACGTCGCTGGTCAAAATCCCGAAAGCACTGAGCGCTCCGGGCGACGGCGGCACCAGGACGCGGGGAATGGCAAGCGCGCGCGCCAGTTCGCAGGCGTGCATAGCGCCGGCGCCGCCGAAAGCCACCAGCGTGAACTGGCGCGGGTCATAGCCTCGTTCGATCGAGACCACGCGGATGGCCTTTTCCATGTTCGCGTTCACCACCCGAACCACACCGGCGGCGAACTCCTCCAGGTTGAGCGAGGAGCCGGCGCGGCGCAGCCATGTGCGGAGGATGCGCTCGATCCGTCGTCGGTCGAGCCGGAACGTGCCTCCGAGAAAGCGGTCGGGGAGCAGCCGGCCCAGCAGCAGGTTGGCATCGGTGACGGTGGGCTGGAGGCCACGACCGTAACAGATGGGGCCGGGATCGGCACCGGCCGATTCCGGACCTACGTGCAGCGCACCGGCGGCATCAAAGCGCGCCTGGCTGCCGCCGCCCGCGCCTACGGTATGGATATCGAGCATGGGCACGCGAACGGGAAGCCCGGCGACCTCAGCCTCGCTCATGGTGCGGGGAGCGCCTTCCACCAACGCGACATCGGTGGATGTGCCTCCCATGTCGAAGGTAATGATGTTCTCGAATCCGCTGCGCCGAGCAACGGCTGCAGCCCCCACGACGCCACCGGCGGGACCAGAAAGGACGGTCCGGACCGGCTCGCGCGCGGCCGCGGACATCGCGGTAATACCGCCGCTGGACTGCATCACAAAGAATTTGGCGGCCCTCGCCTGGGGCAGGCGCAACACCCGCTTTTGCAGATTGCCCAGATAACGCTCCAGGACGGGTTGCAAGTAGGCATTCACCACCACGGTACTGGCGCGCTCATATTCCCGAAATTCGGGCAGGATGCGATGCGAGATTGAGAGGGGAGCCTTCAGTTTCCTGAGCGCGGTCGCCGTCGCCTGCTCGTTGGCAGGATTGGCGAAGGAAAACAAGAGCGACAGGGCGATGGCCTGCGGTTTGAGGCGCGACGCCCGGGCAGCCAACTCCCGCAGTTGCTTGGGTGAGGGCCGGCGAAGAACAGCGCCATCGACCGCCGTGCGCTCCGGCACGCCCAGCCTTCGCTCGGCGGGAACCAGCGGCTCAACACGATCGAAGAAGAAGTCATAGAGACGCGGCCGAGCCTGGCGGCCGATCTCGAGCGCATCCTCGAAGCCCTCCGTGGTGACGAAGACGACGCGGGCGCCCTTGCGCTCGAGCAAAGTATTGGTTCCGACGGTAGTGCCGTGCAGGAGCAGGAAACGATGGTTGCGGTGAAGAATCTGGCGCAGGGCCTGGACGATGGCTCGGGAGGGATCGGAAGGCGTGGAAAAAACCTTCAAGACGCGCACCATCCCATCGCTGATCCAAACGCAATCGGTGAAGGTGCCGCCGGTATCGATGGCGATGCGGAGGCTCTTCCCTGCCGGGGAGGAACCGGGCATCGGCTAGCCCCGCAGACCGGAAAGGATGGTGAACAGCCCAGCCGCTACGGAAAATCCGCCAGCCAGCGCACAAGCCGCGCGCTGCGGAAGGAGGCTGCCAGAGGGCCGCGAAAACCGATTCACAGCACCGCCCGCCAGCCATCCGTAGGCCACCATGGTGATGACGATCCCGAAGGCAAAGGCGCCGATGCGCAGCAGCGATTCGGCTATGGTGGCGGAAAGAGCGATGGGCGCGATAGCCAGCAGCGAGCGCGTTCCACCCAAGGCGAACAAGGCACCCAGAAGAGCGGCGAACCTGCCGTGCGCATGGGCATGGCCACTGCGACCAAACAGATGGAGGTGGTAGTGCCCATGCCGGCCAGCCGCGTGATCGTGAGGGTGAGCGTGCACTACGAGGCGTCCCGTGAGCAGGCCAGCGAGCAGCGCGAAGCCCGCGACGACGAGCAGTCCGCCGGCACCGAGTTCAAACCCACGTCCCCATGCCGGAGGAACCAGGTGCAGGCCGAAGAATGCCGCAAGACCTGCCAGAAGGATCACGAACGCATGTCCGGCGGCGAAGCGGAGAGAGAAGAAGGTCAGGCGGCCGAAGCGGCCGCTGGCGGCCCCGAACGCGGTGATGGCAGCCAAGTGGTCGGGGCCAAGCCCGTGCAGAACCCCAGCCAGGAAGACGGCGCCGAGTAGGAGCATGGTGGAATCCGGTCGCCGAGGATTCTACCAGCAGAAACGCAACGGCCCTCGCTAGGGCGAGGCCGTCTGTCAAACATTCGTCCAGTCCGTTCAGCTGGCCGTAGCCTCAGAAGCTGCGCGCTGAGCCTTTTGCACCCGGCTGTTGCGGATGCCGTAGGAGAAGTACAGAACCATGCCGATCACCAGCCAGATGAGCAGTCGTTCCCATGTAACCAGGGGCAGAGACTTCATCAGGTACAAGCAGACGATGATGCCCAGCACCGGCACGACGGGAACGAACGGGGTCTTGAACGGCCGAGGCAGGTCGGGACGCCTCCTGCGCAGTACCAGCACTCCCGCGCAGACGATGACGAACGCCAGCAGTGTGCCGATGCTTACCAGATGGCCTAGATCACCGATAGGCAGGAAGGCGGGGAAGAAGGCGACCACGACACCGACCAGAATGGTGGCGATCCAGGGGGTCCTGAAACGAGGATGAATGTGGCCGATCCACGGCGGCAGTAGTCCGTCGCGGGACATGGAATAGAAGACCCGGGACTGCCCGAGGAGCATGACGAGCATGACGGTGCCCAGTCCGAAGATGGCGCCGCCCTTCACCAGCAGGCTGCTCACACGAATGCTGTAGGAACCCAGTGGAATCTGCCAGCCGATGCCGGTGGCGTCGATGCCGATGGCCACGGGATCGGGCACATTCAGGCGCTCGTAGTGGACGACACCCGTGAGCAGACCGGAAACCACGATGTAGAGCACGGTGCAGATGGCGAGCGAACCCAGGATGCCGATGGGCATGTCTTTCTGTGGGTTCTTGGCCTCCTGGGCGGCGGTGGAAACCGCGTCGAAGCCGATGTAGGCGAAGAAGACGACGGCGGCGCCGGTGGCGATCCCGGAGATGCCGAACTCACCTTCCTTTCCGGTATTGGCGGGGATGAAGGGGGTCCAGTTCGCAGAGGCGATCTCGGGATTGCGCAACACATAGAGACCGGCAATCGCGATAAAGATCAGCACGATGCTGACCTTGACGATGACAATGGCGGAATTGAGATTCGCCGACTCCTTGATGCCAACCACGAGAATCGCCGTGACCACCAGAATGATGACGAAAGCCACCAAGTTGAAGATGCCGGTGGCCTGCGGCAATCCGTCCGGACTCACGCCGGCGGGCAGGCTGGCCAGCGCAATCCAGCGCTCGTCGTAGAAAACCAGCTTGGTACCGGGAGTGGCGGCGAGCTGGGGCGGAATGTAGATCCTGAAGTCCTGCAGCAGGCTGACAAAGTAGCCGCTCCAGCCGGCGGCCACGGTGGCGGCGCCGAAGGCATATTCGAGAATCAGGTCCCAGCCAATGATCCAGGCGAAGATTTCGCCGAGAGTGGCGTAGCCGTACGTGTATGCCGAGCCCGCAATGGGAATCAGGGAGGCGAACTCGGCGTAGCAGAGGCCGGCGAACGCGCAGGCCAAGCCCGCCAGAACAAACGAGAGGACGATGGCGGGACCGGCATGCTGAGCCGCCGCCTGGCCGGTGAGGACGAAAATGCCAGCCCCAATAATGGCGCCGATGCCCAGGGAAACCAGGTTCAAGGGGCCCAGGGCCCGCTTCAGACTATGTTCGCCAGTGTCTTGCGCTTCGGTCAGCAGAAGATCGAGCGGCTTGGTTGCCAGGTAGTTGGCCATTCTTTCGCGTTGTCTCCTAAGGAGTTGAAGATCAGGTGCGTACCTCAGTGCCCCGGGCCGAGCTCCGTGACCACAAAAAATAAACCGGGACGCCCAGCAATACGATGATCAGCCCCGGCCAGGTGTACTGCGGCTTGTAGCGCAGCAGCACGACGTCAATGAACAAGGCCACGAGTATATACAGGCCGGGCAGGACGGGATAGCCGAAAGCACGGTAGGGGCGCTCAGCATCCGGACGCTTGACCCGCAGCACGAACAGCCCGGCGATGGTCAGGATGTAAAACACCAGGACCGCAAACACAATGTAATCCAGCAACTGGCCGTACGTACCGGAGAGGCAGAGCACCGAGGTCCAGAGACATTGCACCACCAGCGACACCACGGGAGTGTGGAAACGAGGGTGAACGGAGCCCACGGAGCGGAAGAACAGGCCGTCCTTGGCCATCGCATAGTAGACGCGCGCACCGGCCAGGATGAGTCCGTTGTTGCAGCCGAAGGTCGAGATGAGGATGGCTATGGCCATGAGCGCGGCGCCCAACGTGCCGAACATATGCAGCATGGCGGCGGTGGCCACACGATCTTCCGCGGCGTACTTGATTCCGCGGGCGAGAGCGGTGGCGCCGTTAGGATCGCCGTCCAGCGGCAGCACCGAGAGGTAGGCGAAATTGGCCAGAACGTAGAGCAGGCACACGGTCCCGGTGCCGAGAGCCAGAGCCAGCGGGAGGTTGCGGCGTGGATTCCGGACCTCGGCGGCGGTGAAGGTGACGTTGTTCCAGGCGTCGGACGAGAATAGCGATCCGACCTGGGCCACGGCGAGGATGGTGAACACGCCTACCATTGCCATGGGACCGCCAACCCCGACTTGCACCGGATGCAGTGAACTGAGGGAGGCGTTGCGCCAGAAGTCGGCGAAGTTGGCGGCGATGGCCTCGGCGTTGCGGCCCACGAAAATGCCGACGACGATGAGGCCGACCAGCGCCGCCGTCTTGGCCACAGTGAAGACGTTCTGGACGAAAGCGCCTTCCTTCAGGCCCAGCACATTGATCCCGGTGAGCACGGCGATGCTGAGGATGGCGATGAGGTTCTGGGTGTTGAGGCCGATATCCATGTTGCCCAGGACCATGGGGCCGATCTCCCACTTGCCGATGTGCGCGATGTGCCAGATCCAGTTGGTGGAAGAGATGGAGGGGAAGAACACGCCGAGGAACTTGCCGAAGGCCACGCCTACGGCGGCGATGGTGCCGGTCTGGATGACCAGGAAGAGGGTCCAGCCGTAGAGGAAACCCCACAGCGGTCCGAGCGATTCGCGCAGGAAGACGTACTGGCCGCCGGCGCGGGGCATCATGGCGGCCAGCTCGCCGTATGCCAAGGCCCCGGTGACGGTCATGAAGGCAGTGACCAGCCAGGCGCCGATGAGAAGGGCGGGGGAATCCACCAGGCGGGCGATGTCGGCCGAGACGATGAAGATGCCGGAACCGATCATGGAACCCATCACCAGCGTTGTGGCCGTGGTGAGGCCGATCCCTTTGACCAGTTCCTGGTTCTCAGGAGTTGCAGCCACCGCGGTTGGCGCCTGCGCGTTGGTCGTCAAGCTGCTCCTTTCAGGCCGGGATGCAAGGTCGCAGGCCCGGAAAAACAGCTCCCCTATCCGAGAAGCCGCTGGAATTCTTCCACCGACCGTGCCGGTTCGACAATAAGATCGGAGATTACCGCCACGGCGTCTGCGCCCGCCTCCAGCACCGCCCGGCAATTCGACCGGGTGACGCCCCCGATAGCCACCAGCGGCTTCTGAGTACAGTTGCGGGCGGCACGAACCCCCGCCAAGCCGACGGTCGGATCCGGATTCCGCTTGCTCGAAGTGGCAAACACGGGGCCGATGGCGATGTAGTCCGCCGGGCCCTGGTCGGCGTGCTCGACCTGCCGCGCATCATGCGCCGACACGCCCAGCAGAGCATCCTTGCCCAAGAGGGTCCGAGCCGACCACGGATTCAGGTCATCCCGGCCCAGGTGCACGCCATCGAACCCAGCGGCCAGGCAGAAATCGGCGCGGTCGTTCATGATCAACTTTGCCCGGCCGTGGCAAAGTTCGCGTAGCTGGCGGGCATCCTGCAGCATTCGATGTGATTCTCCCTGCTTGTTCCGGTACTGCAGGAGGGATACACCCCCTGCGAGCAAAGACGAGGCAAAGCCAGGCAAGGACAGACCGGCCGCATCGAGGGACGGGACATCCAGGATGGCGTACAGCCGGGGGAGGACCGTGTTGCGTGCCTGGGGCGCGAAGCTGGCAGTGGTTGCCATGGGAGAATGGCCTCTCAAAGGCCCTTTTTCTTGGTCCCCTGGGGATGATTCAATCGTTCCATGAACGTGGTGTCGAAGCGGCCGGCCAGGAAATCGGGGTTGGCCACGATTCTGCGATGCAGAGGGATGGTGGTGCGGATGCCCTCGACAATGAACATCTCCAAGGCCCGGGTCATGCGGGAAACGGCTTCCTGCCTATCCTTGCCGTGGGTGATCAGCTTGGCGATGAGGGAGTCATAGTAGGGAGGGATGACCGCCTCAGCATAGGCAGCGGTATCGACGCGCACGCCGGTTCCGCCGGGGGTATGGAAGGCGGTGATCTTTCCCGCCGAAGGCCGAAACGTATCCGGGTCTTCGGCATTGATGCGGCACTCGAGGGCGTGGCCGCGTTGCTCGATGTCTCCGTGCAGAACGTTCTCCATAGTCTCGCCGGCAGCCAGCAGGATCTGGCTCTTGACGAGGTCAAATCCGGTGACCATTTCCGTCACCGGGTGCTCCACCTGGATGCGAGTGTTCATCTCGATGAAGTAGAGCTTGCGGTCCTCGTCCATGAGGAATTCCACGGTACCCGCGTTGCGGTACCCGATGGCGGAGAGTGCTGCACATAGCTTCTCACTCACCTCCAGCCGCAGCTCGGGGTTCACCATGACGGAAGGGGATTCCTCCAGCAGCTTTTGATGGCGGCGCTGGATGGAGCACTCGCGTTCGCCCAGGCTGACCACGCGGCCCCGGCTATCTGCCAGCACCTGGAACTCGATGTGCCGGGGACGCTCGATAAACTTTTCCAGGTAGAGGTCGCCGTTGCCGAAAGCGGCCGCGGCTTCGGCCTGGGCCTGGGCAAAGAGGGCGGGCAGAACATCGGCGTCACGAATGACGCGCATGCCGCGTCCGCCGCCGCCCGCGGAAGCTTTCACAATCACCGGATACCCGACTTCCCGCGCCCACTCCAGCGCTTCCCCGTCGGATTGCACCACGCCCTCAGAGCCGGGCAGGATGGGCACGCCCGCCTTTTTCATGGCGACTCGGGCTCGCTCCTTCTCCCCCATGAGGCGGATAATCTCGGGTGGAGGCCCGATGAAGCGAATATGCGAGCTTTCGCAGACTTCGGCGAAGTTGGCGTTTTCGCTCAGGAACCCGTAGCCGGGATGGATGGCCTCGACGTTGGCGATCTCAGCCGCACTGATCACGGCGGGAATGTGCAGGTAGCTCTCACTGGAGCGTGCCGGGCCGATACAGATGGCCTCATCGGCAAAGCGCACCGGCAGCGAGTTCCGATCGGCCTCGCTGTAGATGGCCACGGTGCGGATGCCCAGCTCCTTGCAGGCGCAGATGACGCGCAGCGCAATCTCTCCGCGGTTGGCAATCAGGACCTTCTTGAACATCGGGAACCTTCAGTGCGGATCTCAGGCACTCGACCGTAAGCCAAACAGGGGCTGGCCGTATTCGACAGGCTGTCCGTTGGAGACGAACTTCTTGGCGATTTCGCCGGCACCGTCGGACTCGATCTCATTCATGAGTTTCATGGCCTCGATGATGCAGAGTACCTGGCCAGCGACCACAGTGTCTCCCACCTTCACAAAGGGCGGCGCTCCGGGCGAAGGAGACTCATAGAAAGTACCCACGATGGGTGAGCGGACGAGGTGCAGACCGGACTCCTCCGCGGTTTCCCGGGCAGCCGGGGTTGCCGGAATCGCGGGTGAGACGGGAGGAGCAGCCGGTTGGGGCACGGAAGGAGCGGCATGCACGGGCGTCACATGAACGTAGGGCGGACTGCCAGGTTGCTCGGAGGCGCGCTTGATGCGCACCTTGACATCGCCGCGCTCCAACTCGAACTCAGCGATGTCCTTCTCGATGAGGAATTCGATGAGCTCTTTCAGTTCCCTTTGGTTCATGGTGTGATGGGCCGCGCTACAGCTCGATCAACTCCCTTGGAACGTGGGTGAGCACCTCGCAGCCCTGCTCCGTGACCAAGACCATATCCTCGATCCGTACCCCTCCGCGTCGCGGCACGTACACACCGGGCTCGATCGTGACCACCATGCCGGGCACCAGAAGCTCTTGTTCTCCCCTGGCCAGCCGGGGAGGTTCGTGAATCTCCAATCCGACCCCATGCCCCGTCGAGTGGGTGAAGTATCCAGCCAGTCCCGCCCTGGTGAGAATCCGGCGGGCGGCCCGGTCCACTTCCCCCACCGGGGTTCCCGGCCGGACCGTGGCCACGGCCTCTGACTGGGCTTGGCGAACAGCCTCGTGCATCCTGCGGGCCCCCCTCGGAACCCGGCCCAGGTACAGAGTGCGGGTCATGTCCGAGCAATAACCGGCGAGTATAACACCGAAGTCGAGTATCAAAAACCCAGCATTTGGAATAGGTTGCGAGGAAGCCTTGCCGTGGGGCAGCGCCGAGCGGGCGCCCGAAGCCACAATGGTTTCGAAGGACATGCCTTCCGCTCCCCGGCGGCGAGCGGCGAACTCGAGTTCGGCGGCAACTTCCACCTCCAACCTGCCAGGACGAATCCGGGGCAGTAGCCCTTGGAAGAGCCGGCTGCCCAGCCTAGCCGCGGCACGAAGATGCTCTACCTCTTGAGGCTCTTTGATCATCCGCAGCCGCTCTACGATGCCCGTCAGAGGCCGTAGGCGGCTTTTGGCGGGCAGGGCGGCCCTGAGAACCCCCTGGCCTTGCAGCGTCAGGTGGTCAGCTTCCACAGCGATGCAGCGCGCCTTGCGGCGGGCGAGCCAGCGTCCGGCAGCCTGCAAGGCTGATGCCCGGGTGATGACTGTTCTGGCCCCTCGCACTTCCTGGGCAGCCTGTTCCGCATAGCGACCGTCGGTGAAGAGCGCAACCTGCCCGGGAGTGGCCGCCAGCACCCCCGAGCTCCCGGTGAAGCCGCAGAGGTAGCGGACGTTGGGCAGGTGAGTGACCAGCACGGCGTCGAACCCTTGCCGCTGGATGCGCTCCTGGAGGCGTGATTGGCGGGTCGTGTGGTTCATGCACGGTTACGGCGTTCCATCTTACTGGCAAAAAAGGCGAGCCCCCAGATGGTCTGGGGGCTCAATTCCAACCGCGGGTTAGCGGCTACGTCTGAATGATCTTCGGAGTGATGAAGAAGATGAGCTCTTGCGTCGAGGTAGAAACCGAGCGGCGCTTAAAGAGCTCTCCGAAGATCGGGATGTTGCCCAGCAAGGGCACCTGGAAAACGTTGATGGAGTTCTGGGTCTGGATCACGCCGCCAATCACCACCGTGCCGCCATCGGTGATCAGCACCTGGGTGGTGGCCTGGGAGGTGAGCAGGGTGGGATTGCCGCTGACCGTCCGGCTGAAGTCGGGCGTGGTGTTTTCCACGTCCACGTTCAGGAAGATGGTGTTCTCCACGGTGATCTGCGGTGTGACCGTCAGCCGCAGGAACGCATCCACGTAGGTGACCGTGGGCGGACCACCCAACTGGGCGGCGGTAACCACGGGCACGCGGACACCCTGCTTGACAAAGGCCTGGATGTTGTTCTGGGTGACCACGCGCGGGCGGGACAGAATCTTCAGCAGGCCGCGGGACTCCGCCATGGTGAGGATGGCGTCCACCCGGTAGTTCTGGCTGGCGTTGCTGAAGCTGATGCCGCTGGTGGGCCCCAATGCCGGCAGGTTGGAAAAGAGCGGGATGGCGTTGCCGATGGTGAAGTACAGGGGGTTGCTGACAGCTACGTTGAGGGGACTGGTGCCGACACTGCCAGCGCCTCCAACCCCGGTGGGGTTGTTGCCCCAACCGAAACCGATCTGCATGCCGATGTCGCGCGCAAAGTTGCGCGTCGCAGCAACCACGCGGGCTTCGATCTCAACCTCCTGGGTCTTGCGATCCAGCTCCTTAATCAACCGGTCCACCGTGGGGATAACCGCCGGGACGTCCTCAATGATCAGGGCGTTAGTGCGCTGATCAGCGATCACATCACCCCGCTGGGTAAGGAACTTCTTGATGGTCGGCGTGACGTCGGCCGCGCGAGCATAACTAAGGAAGCGCGTGACCGTGACTTTGGGCACGGCCAGCATCTGGGCCTCCTGCTGCGCCTTGCGCGAGTCGGCTTCCTTCTTGAGGGTGTCCAGGGTGGCGATCCGCAGGACGTTGCCGTCGAGCTCGCACTCCATGTTGTTATTCTTGAGCACGATGGCCAGTGCCTGGTCCCACGGAACGTCGTCCAGGACGACGGTTACGGATCCCTTGACGGCCGGATCCAGAACGACGTTCAGGCCGCTGATCTCATGGATGAGGCGGAAGAAATCCTTCAAATCCGCGTCCTTGAGGTTGAGGGAGATGGGTTCGCCGGTATAGCGGGCCTGGCGGACGCACGAGGTCCCACTGGTTGCCGATGCGCCGGCCTGGGACATCTGCTGTTGCTGCATCAGAGCCAGGTTCACCGCCGGCTGTGCGGCCAAGGAGCCGCTGGCTGGGGTTACGGCGTTGCTGAAAGCAATGGGTTCCGGTGGAGAACCAAACTTCGCGGCCGCCTGTTGCACACGCGCAGAGGTCTCATTGGCCTGATCAGTCTGGGCTTCCGGCTTGGGTTCAAACTTGGGTTCGACAAAGACCACTTCCTGGGCGGTTTGCGGCGCGGTTTCTGCCGAGGGAACCGGTGACGGTCGGTCCCCGCTGGCAACCGTTACCGGAGCGGTCTGGGCGGTTTGCGGAGCTTCCGGCTTGTCCGCCGGAGATTCCAAAACCGGGCGCAGCTTCACCAGCAGGCGATTGCCCCGCGTCTGAAGTTCGTAGTCGTGGGCGGCCGCCAGGTCCAGAACCACGCGGGTGACCGGAGGCTCGGACTTGAAGCGACCCATGCGCACCGAGCGGACGTCGGCCGCATTCACGGCGATCTGCCGGGAGTTACGGGTGGCAACGGTATTGGGCAGATCGATGACGAGGCGGTCCGGACCGCGGAGCTTCATGGCCTTGGGCGCCAGGGGTGCGTTGGCCACAATCTCCACCTGGGTACCTTCGCTGCTCTGCGCGACCTGGATATCCTGCAGGGTGACGGTTGCACCCGGCTGGCTCTTGGGAGCGATCTCTTCGGCTCTGACCGGGGCTTGCGCCGGACGCGCTTTGGTCTCTTCCGCGAACCCCGTCACGCGCACTTGCAGCGTGTTGCCCGCCTCGTTCACGGCCACGCCGGCGGCAGGCATCAGAGTCATTTCGACACGCGCCACCTCGACGCCGGTGCTGCTTCGGAAGCCGACCACGCGATAGGCGGTGACACCGGGCACCTGGAGGGTGTGCGTCTTGCCGTCCATGTGCTCTGCCGAAACACCCGCCAGATCGACCAGCAAGAGGTTCTCTGCCGGCCGATACTCGGTGTGGGTGAAGGCGCCGTTCGCGCGGATGGTCACGATGGTGGCGTTGCCCTGGGTGGCGGCGCTCACCTCCGTCAGCTGCGACGCGGCGGCCGCTGCCACGGTGCTCAACAGCAGCAGCGACCCGAGAATTGTCAGCACTCGCACTCGACTCATGTTCTCTCTCCTCACGGCCACGGCCAATCGCCCGTGGCGTGTGCAAAACGATTGCGGATTAAGCATCGCTCCAGCTTCCGCAGCCGGAGCCAACAGCCGTTCTAGACCGCAGACGTCACCACGCGCTTGACGATGTCGCGCGTCGCAGTGCGCCCCTTGCTGTCCATCATGTTCTCGCGGAAGATTATCGAGTCTCCCGTGATCTTTAGAACGTAGCCATTCAGCACCGGCTCGTTCTCCCGCAGGAAATACGTCTTGTTCTCGCGCGTGACCACCATGGCAATCATGCCGTCCGGTGTTTTGGCAACTCCCTTAAGCTCCACCTGGTCTGCCACCAGGCAGCGCTTACCAGAGGGACAGGCCGGTATCGCGCCGCCACTCGGGCCCGGGGCCACGATGCTTACAAACGGATCGCGACGACCGGCCGAGCCCTTGGGAGCGCCCGCGGGTGCCTTGACAGCGGGCGCCGCAGCGGTCGGCTCAGCAGCTCTCGCGCCCTGCGGAGGGGCAGATTGCTGCGCCCACGCCAAACCGGCTGCCAGGACCAACATCGAAATGCGCTTGGCGTTCATGTGCTTCTCCCTATCTCCTCGGCGGTGCGCCCGGCTGCTGGCCTGGAGGCCCGGCAGCGCCCGGGGCGGCACCTGCTTGCCCTTCCGGACTGAAGAAGGTCACTGCCTGGCACAGAGCTACCACACTCTCGCTCGGCCCGTAGGTGTAGTTCTTCTTCAACCCTTTGATATTCCTCCTGTCGGCCACCCCTGCCAACTGCAGGTTGGTGATGTTGACGATGCGCTCCAGCCGGCCCACGCGGTCAAAGAAATTGAGCATTTGGTAGTACTGGCCATCCAGCTCCACCTCGAAGGGAACCTCGGAATAGAACTCGCGCGTGACCAGGGGCTGGGCCGTGTAGCGTCGCACGGTGATGCCCGCTTCCTGCGCTTTGTCTTCGAGAAGATGGATGAAACTTTCCACTTCCTTCTTGTCCGGCACGATGGCCGCCATCTGCTGCAGTTGCTGCTGCAGCTTGGCGATGTTGTCATCCAGCTCCCGCTCCTTGTCGCGGAGCTGGTTCAGGCTGGCGATCTGCTGGTTCTTGGCATCCAAAGCCGCCTGCGCCTGGTCGTTGGCTTGCTGCTGGGGCTGCCACACGAAGTACCAGGCAGCTCCGGTGACCAACGCGACCACCACGATCATGATCAGGTACTGTCTGCCAGCGCTCATGACTGTGCCCCCGGTCGCTTCTTGTTACACGTCAAGGTGAACTGGAAGATGGCCCGCTCCTTTGCCCTGTCATCCTGCACAGTTTCCTTGAGCTCGATGCTGTCGAACAGATTGGCCCTTTTCAGGTTCTCCATCAGGGTGGCCACCGCGTCATGGCTCAAGGCCGAGCCATCAATTGCAATGCTGTTGCCCTCGTCCTTCAGGCTGATCAGCCAGACGGCTTCGGTGGTGTTGACGGTGCTTCCGATGATGTCGAGAAGATTGACCGGGCCAGCCTGGTTGCTGCGGAGCTGATCGATTAATTGGACACGGTTCTGATAGTTCTGCAGCAGCTTGCTCTTTTGTTCCACCCGCGTCTGGATGGCCTTCAAGTCCGCCAGCTTGCGGTCGGCCTCCTGGGTCTCCTTCTCGATCCTTCCCGCTTCCCGGTCGAGCCAGAAGAACCAGCCCCCATTCAGCACGATGAGCAGCACGGCCCCGATGACGATAACAACCGTACGGCTGGGGCCTTCGGCCCCTGCGAATTCGGGCACGGCTGCTGCCGCCGCGGCGCCGCGGCGGCCCTTTTTCGCTTTCGCCACTGCCTGCAGATTGATGCGGATCATAGGTTCTCAAAGCTCCTCAGGGCCAGGCCCACCGCAACGGCGAACTGGGCCGCGTTCTGCTCGATCAGCTCGGAGCCTCCCGAGTAGCCGATCTTCTGGAACGGGTTGAGGATCTCGACCGGCAGCGAGAACTCCTGGCGCAGGGCCTCGGTCAGCCCCGGCACCTTGGAGGAGCCGCCGGCCATGTAAATACGCTCGATGTGTTCGCCCGAAGCCGTGGCCCGGAAGAAATCGAACGTCTTCTGAATTTCCAGCACGATGATCTCGGTGACCTGTTGCAGGATCGGTGCCTTGGAGTCCTCGCTGACCGTCCCCACCTTGCGGCCCAACTTGAACGACTCGGCATCGTCGAAGCTCAGATCGAGTTCCTTTTGCAAAGCGTCGGTGTACTGAATCCCTCCCACGCTGACGTCGCGGGTAAACAACGGGGTATTTCCTTTGACGATGTTGATGTTCATCACGCTGGCGCCCAGATTGAGCAGGGCGACGGTGGAGCCCGGCGACGGGTCGTAGTTGTACTCGTAGCAGTTCTGCAAGGCGAAGGCATCGATGTCCACAACCACCGGATTCTTGCTCGCCATGGCCAGCACGTTGGTGTAGCTCAGGATCTTGTCCTTCTTGACGGCCACCAAGAGCACGTCCATGTAGGGGCTGGCGGGGTCCTCCGACAGCACCTGGTAGTCGATCTTGACGTCGGCGATATCGAAGGGGATGTGCTGGGCGGCCTCGGTGTTGATGTTCTCAGCCAGTTCCGCGTCAGCCATGGCGCGCATGGAGATCTTCTTCACAATGACAGAATGCCCACTCACCGCGGTGGCCACGTTCTTGGCCTTGATCTGGGCGTCGGTAAATACCTTGGTGATGGCGCTGGTCACGCTCGGACCATCGACAATGGCTCCGTCCACCACCATGTCCTGGCCCAAGGGCTCCATGCCGAGGTGCGCCACTTGCACCTCTCCCCGGGCGCGCTTCAGCTCCACCGCCTTGATGGAACTGGATCCGATATCGAGGCCGACTATGGTTTTCGATCCGCCGAGTCCGAACATGGTTCCGCCTCAATCTCCTGCCACACGGGCTGACTTGGGTTTCTTCTTCATTCGCCCTTCGCTCATGGCGCTCTTTTTTTCCATCCAGGAATCCAGGATGGTCTTCTTGAACTTCCAGCGGTTGCCCAGCTTGAAAGCCGGAATCTTCTCCTCGTACACGTACTTGTAAAGCGTGTCCGGGCTCACGCCCAGGTATTGCGACGCCTGCCGGATGTTCATCACTTCACGCGGATCGGCCATACTCGCGACGCCCTTTCCACAGATGTCGCTCCCCACAACAGGGAGGGCCTTCCAGGCCGGGCCTGAGGAGGACAGTTCCTCTACTTTCTCGGGGGGACTACTCTCGGTGCCGCGAGTTATACCAGCGTTACTACCCGTCCTGTCAAGTTATGAATTTGGTTATTTCGGTTTTCTTTGGCCTTTCGGGCAGGTTTCTTGGGAAGGCGGACAGGGGACCTCGGTGCGGGATTCAAGATGTGGCAGCGGATGACGGGTCCGCCACAATATGCTGTGGTGTTAATGAAGAGGGTTCGATTGGACTTCTGGAGCAGCCGAGGGGCCTAACCGAGCGCCCCCCTTGACTCTTAATTGATGTCGAACTGCTCCTGGTGAATCGCCGGGTCGGCCTTGACAATGATGGTCCGGCCGGTGAGTTCTTCCATCTCCTGCAGCAACCGGGCTCCACCGGCCTTCAGCGCCTTGGCTACGTCAGGGTGCACTCTCAGCATCACATCCGGGCGCTCAAAATGCTGCGCCATCTTCCGCATCTCCACGTAGATCTCATTGCAGACCGTGGGCACGGACTTGATCAAGCCGGTTCCCGTGCAGTAGTTGCAAGGCATACCGAGAGTGCGCTCCAGCGACTGCTTGACCCGCTTGCGGGTAATGGCCACCAGGCCGAAATCGTTGAACTGCAGGACCTTGGAGGGCGCGCGGTCGTGACGGAGGGCTTCTTCCAGGGCCTGCATAACTTTCTGCCGGTTGCGGCGCTCGTCCATGTCGATGAAATCGATGACGATGATGCCGCCCAAGTCCCGCAAGCGCACCTGGCGCACGATTTCCTTGATGGCCTCAATGTTGGTCTTGACGATGGTGTCTTCCAGGCGGGCCGTCTTGCCGACATACTTGCCGGTGTTGATATCGACGGCTACTAATGCCTCGGTCTGGTTAATCACGATATAGCCGCCGCTCTTGAGCCAGACCTTGGACTTGAGCGCTTTATTGATTTCCTCCTGAATGTTGAACTGCTCGAACAAAGGGGTTTCCTTGGCGTAGAGCTTTACGCGCTTCACCAAAGCCGGCTGGAAGCGATTCACGAAGCGGAGCACGCGCTCATACTCGGCCTCACTATCCACCCAGATGTGCGAGAAGGTCTCCGTTACCTGATCGCGCAAGATGCGCTCGACGACATTAAGATCGTGGTAAATGAGCGCGGGAGCCTTGCCGGCTTCGGCGCGATTGCGAATCTCGTTCCAAAGGTTGATGAGGAAGCGGATATCGGCCCGCAAGTCCTCTTCACTAGCGCCGCCCGCGGCGGTGCGCACAATGAACCCTCCGTGAGCCCCGTTGCGCTCGCTGCTCAGGATCCGCTTCAGACGCTGGCGCTCCTCCTCGGAAACGATCTTGCGGGAGACGCCGATGTGGTCCACGGTGGGCATGTATACGAGGAACCGTCCCGGCAAGGCGATATGGCTGGTGATACGCGCCCCCTTCTTGCCCATGGGCTCCTTGGCGATCTGCACCAGGATTTCCTGGCCTTCCTTCAGCAGATCGGTGATCAAACGGTGCGGCCCCCGCTGAATGTTGCGGCGGGACGTGCCCCGCCCGCCCCGACGGCCGCGGCGGCGACCTAACCCAGGCTGCTCTGCCCTCTCGGTGCGCTGCTGAAAGGCGGCGGTCGGCGCAGGCCCACGGAGTTCGGCGTGGCCGGCCAAAGCCGTGTCTTCCTCCAGTTCATCGGCCTCTTCCTTGGCCTCCGCAATCAGTTCTGCCTCGGCGCCCTCGGCGGACGGCTGGAGTTCGGCTTCCTCCTCCTCCAACTCCTCTCGATCGACTTCTGCCGGGACGTAACCTGGCGCCTCAGACTCATAATCGCCAGTAGCACTGCGCTCGATGCGAGACTCCTCGACAGCCTCCAGAATCTCTTGGCCAGTGGAGCTCTCGAGTGTCTGTTCCTCCAAATCCTCGAATACGATTTCGTCGTCTTCCGCCGCCGCCAGGGCGGGCACATCCGTCTCTTCCTCGTCGATCTCCTCCTCTTCGACCAAATCCGGATTCCAGGGAAGAATGGGAGCAGCAGGTGCATCCGGCTTGGCTTCTTGCGATTCCGCCGGCGTCTCCAGGGCTTCGACCGCCGCTGAGGTGTCTTCGGCTGGCCAATGGCTCGGGTGCGCGGACTCTTCGTAGCCGCCGGTAATCTCGAATCCGCCGGGCGGCGCTGAAGCCTCGGCAGGTTCCGCGGGGGCGGAGAAACCCAGCTCGGCAGCCGGTGAAATCGGCTCAACCGTCGGGTGCTGGTCTGCCAGACGCCGATATTTGGAGATGGACTCACCCGGCAGAACGATGGGCTGGTAGGCGGGCGGAGTGGTCGAAGCAGGAACCTGGGGCCGCGGGGCCTGTTCGCGACCGAAGTCTCGACCGCGGCGGCCGCGGCGACGGCGACCGCGCCAGCGCCTCGAGCCGGCCTCCGACTCGGCCGGCGCACTGACCGGGGGCGGGGTCGGGGTCGGAACCTCACCGCTTTCCGGACGTCCGGCCGGTTCGACCTGCCGCCCCTGAAGCTTACCGACTTCCTCCTCGGCCTGGGTGACGACGGCGTCGTACTCCTCCTGGTCTTCGAAGAAATCGGAAACGTAGAGGAAAGCATCGCGTTCCAGCCCGATATCCACGAAGGCCGACTGCATTCCGGGCAGGACCCTGGTTACACGCCCTTTGTAAATGGAACCCGCGAGGGTGTACTCGTTCTCGCGCTCGAAATAGATTTCGGCGAGCAAATCATCTTCGATGATGGCCACCTTGGTCTCATGTGGCGTCGAAGACACGAACAATTCTTTCGACATGCATTCTCCGGTCGACCCGCCGCCCCTAGAGGACGGCGAGACGTACCAAGCAGCAGACAGCAGGCGGAGGCAGGAATCGAACGCAACGATGGGAGGGGCGGCGGTGTGAAACCCGCGCGGCTCCTCGACAGGCAGGATGCTGGAATTTGCGAACCTCTAGAATCTTCGCACCTTGGCGGCGCACCGGGCTTGTGGCCGCCCACTCCGCAATTGCAGCGGAGGCGGCCGTTCCCTACCCGGCGGCTCGTGCCTGGTTGTTCAATCCTGAATCCGGCTAGTTTGTCCCTGCCGGCGTAAGCCCTTTTATCGTCAGGGCCTGACGAAACTTGGTTCCCCACGATGGGGAGGCAATGCCATCCATTTTCGGATGCCTTTGCGAAACGAGATCTTGGGGTGCCGCGGTAACGCAATCCACATCGCGGCGCACACTGCCCGTCCGCAGTATAGCGCAGTCCCCAGGTTGATTCCTACAGTGAATTCCAGCCGACCCAGCAGGCTCCGAGCTTCGGGGTTGACTCGAGCACTAGGCCGCACTATGATTCAGTCCCCTGTCCGTCCGGGATCCTCCCCCGAGAGAAGTGAGTTCGCGATGAGCCCAGTCAAGTTATTTGCGAAACTGCCTTTTTCTTGTGTTTTGCTACTCGTTCTCATCGCTGAGTCCGGCGTTTGCCGCGCAAGCGACGTCACGAGGAAGGGGCAGCCTGAACCTGTTACGACCGGACCAGCAGCCGCATCCGCGAAGGCGCACCAGTGGCTGGAGTCCCAAATGGTTTCCAGCGGTCTGGTGGACAGCTACCGGGACAAGAGCGACATTTGCTATTCCTACGATCAGGCGGTAGCGGCGATGGCCTTTGTCGCGCGAGGCGACTTTGTGAACGCGCGGCGCGTCTTCAGCGCTTTGGCGAATCTGCAGAATGCAGACGGCTCCTGGAACCACTCCTACGCCTGCAAGACGGGGGCCGTCCTGGGGGCCCAGCGCTATGTGGGGTCGAACGCCTGGATCGTGCTGGCCATCGCCCATTACGAGAAGCGCAGCGGCGACACGGTCACTTATCACGTCATGGGGGAGAGTGCCGTGAACTGGATGCGGCTTTTCCAGCAGGGCGACGGCGGCCTGAACGGCGGGTATGACGCCAACGGCGCCTTCATCAACTGGGCATCGACCGAACACAACGAAGACTCCTACGGTGGCCTGAACCACTTCGCGTACCCGTCGGATGGGGCGGAGGTGAAGTCCTTCCTGGATAACGTGGTGTGGAACACGGCCCAATCCCGCTGGAACCAGGGACGGAACGATCCTCTTGATCCGCTGGACGTGAATCCGTTGGGCGTGCAGGCACTGGGAACGAGCGGGGTGCGGCCCTATGTGCTCAGTCTGAACTATGCCTACAGCCATCATCGCAATGTGCAGACCTGGGGAAAGGGACGCACCCGCATCCAGATCGATGGGTTTGACTTCAATAGTGACCACAACGACATATGGGTGGAAGGCACGGCGCAAATGGCCAAGACGCTGTTCCTGAGTGGGTCCACCAATGACGGTAGTTACTTCCTCGATCAAATCATCCGGACACAGTCCAGCAGTGGCGGGCTGCCCTACTCCGTCAAGGGAACGTTCAACGGCGACTTCACGATGTCGAAGAATGAGGCCGTAGCCAGCACCGGTTGGCTGATCCTGGCGATCGAGAACATCAACCCGCTAAAGCCCTGACGGATTCCGACACCGTCCGGCTATCCCACCTTGGAAAAGCAAGCGAATTGGTGTACACCAGTTCGCTTGGCCTCAGCTTTCTGCAGGAGACAAACATGATCAGGCTTCGCTACCTCCTCGCTACGACTGCGACTCTCGTACTCATGGCATCGACATACTTTGCACCGGACCTACGGGCCCAAACGGGTGACGCCGCGCGGGCGGCCAAGGACGAAAAAGAACCTGCGGGGATGCGCTATCGCGTCGTCGGGCCCTTCCGTGGCGGCCGCTCCCTGACCGGAGTGGGGATTCCGGGCAACCCCAACGTTTACTACTTCGGGGCGACCGGAGGCGGGGTGTGGAAGTCCACGGACGGGGCCACCACCTGGTCGTCGGTGTTCGACCAGGAAGGAACTTCCGCTATCGGCGCCATGGCGGTCGCCCCGTCCGATCCCAACATCGTGTATGTCGGCACAGGTGAAGCCTGCATCCGCGGCAACATTTCACACGGGGACGGCGTGTACAAGTCGCTGGACGGCGGCAAGACCTGGAAGAACGTCGGGTTGCGCGACACCCGCGCCATCGGCAAGCTGATCATTCACCCCAGGAATCCCGACATCGTGTTGGTGGCCGCGCTGGGCCATCCTTTCGGCTCCAACGAAGAGCGCGGCATCTTTCGCACCACCGACGGCGGCAAGACCTGGCAGAAGGTGCTGTACAAGGATCCCGACACCGGCGGCATTGACGTGGCTTTCGACCCGCACAATGCCAACATCGTATTTGCCTCCCTATGGCAGGCCCGTCGCACTCCTTGGAGCCTGAGCAGCGGCGGTCCGGGCGGGGGCTTCTACCGCTCCGATGACGGTGGAAGCACCTGGAAGGAAGTGCAGGACGAACACCTGCCCAAGAAGCCTTACGGGAAAATCGGGGTTGCCGTGGCGGCCAACTCGGAGCGCGTGTATGCGCTCATCGAAGCGGAGGAAGGCGGCCTCTACCGCTCGGACGACGGCGGCCACACCTGGCAACTGGTCAGCGGCGACCGGCGGCTGCGCCAGCGGGCCTGGTACTACATGCACGTGATCGCCGATCCGCAGGATGCGGATACCGTGTATGTGCTGAACGTCGATTTTCACAAGTCCACGGACGGCGGGCGCACGTTCAACAAGATCACCACGCCGCACGGCGACTATCACGGCCTGTGGATCGACCCGCTCAATCCTCAGCGGATGCTATCGCTGGACGATGGCGGGGCCACGGTGACGCTGGATGGCGGAAAGACCTGGACCTCCCAGGAGAATCAGCCCACCGCCCAGATCTACCACGTCAGCACGGACGACCGCTTTCCTTACTATCTCTACGGAGGGCAGCAGGACAACACGTCACTGGCCATCGCCAGCCGCGGCGAGAGCGGCAATATCGAGCGTTCGGACTGGTACCCGGTCGCGGGCGGAGAAGCGGGGTACATCGTCGCCTATCCGCCTGACCCGCTGATCACTTACGGTGGCGAGTATCAAGGTCAGATCAGCCGTCACGACAAGCGTACGGGGCAGGTGAAATCGATTTCCGTGCAGCCCATCATCAGCGACGCCATGGGGGCGGGAGCGCTTGAGCATCGCTTCCAGTGGACCGCGCCGATCCTCATTTCACGCCACGATCCCAACGTGATCTACCACGCGGGCGAGCGACTGTTCAAAAGCAGCGATGGCGGGATGCACTGGGAAGCCATAAGCCCCGACCTGACGCGCGACGACAAGTCCAAGCAGCAGATTTCGGGCGGCCCCATCACCAAGGACGACACCGGCACCGAGTACTACGACACGATCTTCGCCGTAGCCGAATCCGCTCTGCAGAAGGACCTGATCTGGGCGGGCAGCGACGATGGTCTGTTGCACGTCACGCGCGATGGCGGGAAGAACTGGCAAAACATCACGCCTAAGGAGCTGCCGGAATGGAGCCGCGTCAGCCAGATAGACGCGTCTCCACATGATCCCGGCAGCGCCTATGTAGCCATCGATCGCCATCAGCTGGACGACCTCAAGCCCTACATCTATAAGACGCACGACTACGGCAAGAACTGGACCCTGGCGGTCAAGGGTATCCCTGAAGGTTCGTTCGTCCGCGCCGTACGAGAGGATCCTGCGCGCAAAGGCCTGCTCTATGCGGGAACGGAAACCGGTGTGTTCGTCTCCTACGACGACGGCGCCAGCTGGGAATCGTTGCAGCTAAACCTGCCCACAACACCGGTGCACGACCTGCTGGTCAAGGGCGATGATCTGGTACTGGCCACGCATGGCCGCGGGTTCTGGATCCTCGACGATCTGAGTCCAGCCCGGCAGCATGCGGACGAGATCTCCAAGAAGGACTTCCACCTGTATGCGCCCGCCACGGCCATCCGCACCCACAACGTGAGGAACCCTGAGAAACCGGTGCGCGTCGGGGAAAACCCGCCCGCTGGAGCCGTGATCTACTACGAGGTCAAAGCCGTACCTAAGGAAATCAGCATCGAGATCCTCGATGAAAAGGGCCAGCGGGTGCGGCAAGTGACCGGCAAGGACGTGGCCGACCTGAGCGAGCCTCAGGATCCTGAGGACGAAAAGCCGAAGAGGAAGCTGCAGGCCAAGGCTGGCTTGAACCGATTCGTGTGGGACCTGCGCTACGATCCGGTCGCGCGGCCGCACGAATATTATCTCTACTTCTACCAAGACGGCCTGGAGGGTCCGCTGGCACTACCGGGCCGCTACCAGGTCAAGCTCACCGTGGATGGCAAGTCGGAGGTCCGGAATCTCGAACTGAAGCTGGATCCACGCGTCAAGGCGAGTCAAGAAGACCTGGAGAAGCAGTTCGCCCTGCTGATGGACATCCGCCGGGAACTCGCTCGCGTGTACGAGGCAACCACCCAGATTCGCAACCTGCGCGAGCAGTTGAAGGCGGTGTGCGACCGTCTACCGCAGACCGCAGACCTCGATCCGGTGCAGAGCTCTTGCCGCGCACTCGACCAGAAGAGCGCGGCAGTGCTCGAGGAGTTCATCCAGCCCAAGATCCGGGCCAACGAGGATTCCCTGCAATTTCCTCTGATGCTGGACGGTCAGTATTCCGGACTTGCGATCTACGTGGGCTCGGGCACCGATTCGGCGCCTACCGCAGCCGCCTATCGTCGTTTCCAAGAGCTGAAACAGCGAACGGACCAGCAGGTGGCGGCGTGGAAGCAGATCGTGGACACGGATCTCCGGGGTTTCCAGAAACTGGCGGGAGAGCACGATCTGCACGTGGTCTTCTTACCCCAGCAACTCACTGCAGCCCCGTAAGGCAGGGGAACGACCTCCAAGGGTCGCCGATTGGCTAGGCTAAGGGACGCAGAGCGCGGCTTCCGTTGGCAGCTCGCTCCTCGATGCCGTACTGGCGAATCTTGTAGAGCAGCGCCTTGTAGCTGATTCTGAGCAGTCGGGCCGCGTCCTTGCGGTTCCAGTTGGTCTGCTCCAGCGCGCGCGTGATGGCCTCGGTTTCCGCTTCGTCCTTGACGCCCCGGACCAGTTGCTTGAGGTCGTTGGGAGCCGACGCCGGCTTCTCCGTCTCTTCCATCTGCGCGTGGCTCATCAGCTCGTGAATGGCGGCGGCTTCGTCCTGGATGATGAGGAAACGCTTGACGAAGTTCCCCAGCTCGCGGACGTTGCCAGGCCATTGATATTTCATGCAGGCGTCGAGCAGGGCCGAAGAAAGAGGCAGCGGCGGCCGCGCGTAGCGCTCCGACAGCCGGGCCATGAAGTGCTTGAGCAGCAGGGGGATCTCGTCGCGCCGCTCGCGCAGCGGAGGCAGTCGGAGAGTGAACGCGTTCAAGCGATAGTACAAATCTTCGCGCAGCTTGCGGGCGGCGATGGCGGCCTGCACGTCCACGTTGGTAGCCGCGATCACCCGCACATCGACCTTCACCGTGGTGCGGCTGCCGAGTCGTGAGAAGCGCTGATCCTGCAACACGTGCAGCAGCTTGGCCTGCAGGGAAACCGGCATCTCGCCGATCTCGTCCAGAAGAATGGTGCCCTTGTCGGCCAGCTCGAACTTGCCCGGCTTGGAGCGCTGCGCACCAGTGAACGCGCCCGGCTCATAGCCGAAGAGCTCGCTCTCCAACAGGTCCGCAGGCAAGGCCGCGCAATTCACCTTGAGGAACGGTCGCTGGGCACGAGCTGACATGCGGTGAATCAGCCGGGCGACCACCTCCTTGCCCGTACCGCTCTCCCCCAGCATCAGGACCGGGATGTCCACATTGGCCACCATAGCGGCCTGGGCCCGAAGCTTGCGCATGGTATCGCTGGCGGCCAGGAAGAACTGGTCATCGCCCAGTTCGTCGATGTCGCCAGGCACCACCGGCTTGCGCTCGCGGACGGCCTTGGCTTCCAGGGAATGGCGGATGACGTTGGCCAGCTCATTGCGCTGAAAAGGCTTGGTCAGGTAGTCGAGGGCGCCCAAGCGCATCGCCTGCACCACCTTGCGGGTATCGTTCACGCAGGAGAGAACAATGACCTTGGTACCGGGACGGACCTGGCGAATCTGCTCCAGTGTCTCGAGGCCGTCCATCTTGGGCATGAGCATGTCCAGCAGGACGAGCGACGGCGCCGGTTCCTCGCCCACCCGCTTGACGGCATCCGGACCGTTGGAGACGGTCTCCACCTTGTAGGACTCCACTTCCAGCAAGGTGCGCACGTAGCCCAGCATACTGGGCTCGTCATCCACCACCAGAATCATAGGATTGTTCTTCATGGTTTTCCCAGTTCCTGACCTGTACCATCCTGCGGCTTCAGCGGCAGCAGGAAACGAAACTTGCTGCCAAAGCCGGGCTCGCTCTCTACCCAGATCTTTCCGCCGTGGGCATGCACGATACGGCGAGCGATGGCTAGCCCCAAGCCCATGCCCCGACCTCGGTCGTCACTTTCAGTGAGCTTGAAGAAGTCGTCAAACACTTCCTGGTGATACTCCGGGGCAATGCCAACGCCGGTGTCGGAAACGGTCACGCGGGCGGAGTTCGTATTCATCGCCGGCCGGGTGCGGCGGTTGGCCGCCGAGTCCTCTTCACGGCTGCGACGCTCCCAAAAGTACGGCTCGGTTGCCACCCAGACGGTTCCGCCTTCGCGCGTGAACTTGAGCGCGTTCTGCAAGAGGTTGGAGACCACGTGCTGAATCTTGTACTGGTCGAACTCGAAGGCCGGAAGGTCGTCGCAGGGAACCAGAAACAGCGCCACGCCCTTTTCCTTGAAGCGTGCCAGCCAGAACCCGCTGACTTCGGAAATACATGCGTTCAGATCCGCCACCTCGGCGCGCAGGTCCAGCCTGCCCGTTTCCATCGCGCTGTAGGTAAGGAAATCCTTGATGAAGTGCTCCAGCCGCTGGCTGCTCGACTGCATTTCGCCCAAAATCTGCCGCTGGCGCTCGTTCAGCGCTCCCAGCTTCTCGCTGAGCAGGACATCGGTGTAGCCCGACATCACCGCCAGGGGAGTACGCAATTCGTGAGCGGCGGAGGCCAAAGCTAGCGCACTTTGGCGAATCCGGTCGTGCAGCTGGCCGTAGGCGCGCAGCAGTTCGTCCATGTACATCTGGCGAACCCGACGATGCGTCTCAGACTGCGACGCCCCGGACTCTTCCCCAAGCTCGCGCATTGCGGCGATGGAGGCACCGAGCCCGTCGGTCTCGCTAGGCATATGAAAAACCCGGTCGGATCTAGCCGGTGGGGGGCGGGAACAGACCCGAACCTTGCAACAACAGGGGGAGTATGCGTAATGCTACGTTCGGGTTAGCTGGTTGTCAAGGCGAAAACGCAAGCTTGTACCAGAAAACGGAAAAACCTTGCGCTACGAATCGGTAGGCCAGCCCGTGGCTACGGTCCAGGCCATGGCTAACTTGCGGATTCCTCAGCCCCAAACTTGGCATTAGAGGGGCTTGGGTTTGGCAATTCATGTGCGAAGGTAAGTGTCTGACTGTGTAGCAACTTAGGGCACGTCCGCCGGCAGCAGACAGTCGGCAAGCCGAGTTCGAGGAAGAACAAGTGCAAAAGGGCAATGGATTCTTTGCCGGTCCGGAGAGGCGTAACTACGAGCGGCTGCCGGTCCCACTGCCTATCTTCGTGCGCGGCGTAGATGCAAACGGTAAGGACTTCCTGGAGTTTGCGACAGCGCTAAACATCAGTGCTGGAGGGGCTTTGGTCGCCGTGCGACGCTACATGCCGCAGTCTTCGAACATCTCCCTTGAAATCCCGTCAGCGCCTCCACAGCAGATTCAAACTACGGTCAACTCCAGTCGAAATCTTCACGCGCAGGTAATCAGGGTAACCAATTCGGATCGCTGCGACTACTGGGCGTTGCAATTCAGCCAACCCCTGGTCTGAGTCTCTCCGAAGGAACCTATCTTCCCCTGGGTGAAAGTCTTTTCCATCGCTCGGTGTCGATTGTGACGTCCCTAGGTGTAAGGTCGGATTCAAAGCGAAATCACAACTGCCTGAAAACAATCCGTTTACTTTCACCGCAACGGCTGCAACCCAAGATAGTGCAAAAATGGTGCGTGGAGTGCAGAAGAAATCGCATCCCCACGCCTCACCATGTCTAATGTGAGCTCCAGCCCGCTGAACTCCAGCCTTGACGGGACGCCGCCGGACGAGCTGGTCTTTGGGACTACGCCGACCATGCGCATGGTGCGCGACCGGCTAGACAAGATGGCCAAGGCTCAGGTCCCGGTATTGATTGAGGGCGAGAGCGGCACCGGCAAGGAGATCATTGCACGCCTCATCCACACCCGTTCGGACTGGGCTTACGGGCCGTTCGTGAAGGTCAATTGTCCGGCCATCCCCGGGACGCTGCTGGAAAGTGAACTGTTCGGCTACGAGAAAGGCGCGTTCACCGGGGCCTATGGCGCCAAGCCGGGCCGGGTGGAGATGGCGAATCGCGGTTCGCTGTTCATGGATGAGATTTCCGAGCTGGATCCCAGCCTGCAGGCCAAGCTGCTGCAGCTGCTGCAGGACGGCCAGTTCTGCCGAATCGGCTCGCAGGCGGACACGCGAGTGGAAGTTCGGTTTATCTGCGCCACCAACCGCGACCTGGGAAGAGAAATCGAGGCGGGTACCTTCCGGCAAGACCTTTTCTATCGCATCAACGTGGTGAACCTGCACCTGCCACCGCTGCGAGAGCGCCGCGAGGACATCCCGCGGCTCGTCGACTACTTCCTGGAAGTCTATAACCGCAGGTTCAACCGCGCGGCGCGGCCCCTCTCGCCGGACCTCATGCACATGCTGGTGGACTACCACTGGCCGGGCAACATTCGTGAGCTGGAGAACCTGGTGAAACGGTACGTCATCCTGGAGTCGGAGGATTCCGTCACCAGTGAACTCTCGGTTCGGCCGCAGGAAGCCGTGCCGGCTGATTTTTCCGTCAGTGGGCCCATCTCGCTGAAGAAGGTCACGCGCCAAGCCACCCGCGATCTGGAACGGAAGATCATCCTGAAGGTGCTACAAGAACACAACTGGAACCGGAAGCAGGCGGCGCGTCACCTGAACATCAGCTATCGCGCCTTGCTCTACAAGATCCGCGACGCCGGGCTGCCTTCCAGCCGGTCGCGCATGCCGGACGCCGCTGAACCCGCTGCCGACTAGCCCGCGCCGTAGCTCACGGCGCGGAGTGGAATCGACCTCCCCCGCCAATCTCCGCCGGCGTGAAGGTAGGCATGCTTGGGGAACCCTTCTGTTGGTCGAGAAGCTGACGCAGGGTGACGAACTTGCGGTCCTGCATCAATCCCCGCAGGCGGGCTTCCATCTTTTCCAGATTGCGATAGTGGCGGAAGCGTGACTTCCAGCTTCCAGGAAGCCTGGGTTGGGACGGGTCCAGTTCCCAAGGATGAAAGTAGATGACCGCCGGCCGCTGTTCCCGTTGGGCCTGACGCATGGCCCAGCGAGTGAACCACATCGGCAGAATGCGCAGGTAACCGCCGCCGCCGGCCGCCAGATTGAACCCGAGAAAATGCAGTGTCAAAGGCGGAATCTCATAAAGTTCCCGTCCATCGTTGCATTGCCAGCGATACACCGCCCTGGGGGCATCGGGGACGCCGTAGAGATCGTGGCGGACCGGAAAGACGCTGGAGTCATAGTGAAATCCTTCTTCCGCCAAGATCTCCAGGGCCCACAGCGACTCACGTGTCATGGAAAACGTTGGGGCCCGGTAGCCGCTGACCTTCACCCCGGCGGCACTCTCCACCGCGGCCTTCGACCGGCGCAAATCGTCGCGGAACTGTTCCGGGGTCATGGTGTTGACCCGCTTGTGCCAGTAACCATGACAGGCCACCTCATGCCCGGCCTCGGCGATGCGTCGAACGAGCTCGGGCGAGCGCTCGGCAACATATCCCAGGATGAAGAACGTGGCCTTCCGGCCGCTGGAGGCCAGAAGATCGAGGACGCGTTCGGTGTTCTGAGCTACGCGGCTGGGAAAGGCGGACCACATCTCGGGGCTTATGCGATCCGCAAAAGCCTCGACCTGAAAGTGCTCTTCCACGTCCACGCTCAACGCATTCAGGTCGTCGGTTTCGTTCATAGCTGTGAGCCACCCAGTGTAAACGGCGCTGAGCCTCCGTATCCCGTATACCTTTAGTAAATAATTGTTTTGGCACTAAAGTGCGGTTCTTGTTTGCATTCTCTATAACTCCGGTACATTGGTGGTTGGCGATTCTCTGTCGACGATATGTTCATGCGCGACAGAGTGAAAATCTTGAGTTTTGCCCTGGCGATTCTGACCGCCGGGGCGCTTCCCTCCCCTGCCCAGGAGGCCACTGAGTACGTGGGTGGCCGTCAAGCGGCGGCGAACCAGGTCGTAGTGAAACTTCGCAGTGGCAGCCGACTATCCGTTGCCAAGCTCCGAAGACTGTATGACCTGGACCGCATGCGCCGCATCGGCAACTCCGAAGTGTACGTCCTCCATTCGCGCAGCCGGAGCGCCGGAGCCATGTTGCGAAGCTTGGGGAGCCGCCAAGATGTAGCTTATGTTGAACCGGATTACCTCTTGCACGCCACCAGTCTGCCCAACGACCCCCGGTTCGGGGAACAGTGGGCCTTGCAGAACAATGGCCAGAGCATCCTGGGAAGCCCGGGCACTCCAGGAGCCGACATCGGCGCAGTCTACGCTTGGGATGTGACCACCGGCGCAGGGGGTCCGGTCGTAGCCCTCCTAGACACAGGAGTGGATGCTACGCACCCAGACCTGGCGGCGAACATCTGGTCAGCGTCGGCAGAATTCAGCGTCAAGATCGGCAACCGGACCCTTACCTGCGCCCAAGGTTCCCACGGCTTCGACGCCATCCGCAACACCTGCGATCCGGTGGATGACAACGGCCACGGTACCCTGGTCGCGGGCATCATCGGAGCGGTGGGCCACAACGGCGAAGGCGTGAGTGGAGTGAACCAACAGGCCAGCATGCTACCGGTAAAGTTTCTGAATTCCCGCGGCACCGGAACCACGTCCAACTTCGTCAATGCGATTGACTTCCTCATCCAGGTGAAACAGATGGGTGTGGCAAATGTGCGTGTCATCTCCAACAGTTGGGGAGGGAATTCCAATTCGAGGGCCATGATGGATGCCGTATCCCGGGCCTTGGAGAACGACATCCTGTTCGTCTCGGCAGCCGGGAATCTTTCCGAAAATACCGACACAAGTCCTTTCTATCCAGCGAGCCTACCCTTGCCCAACGTGCTCGCGGTGACGGCGACGGATCATCACGATCAGCTAATGTCCTCGGCCAACGTGGGCCCCAACAGCGTCCACGTGGGAGCGCCAGGTGCCTTTATTCTCTCGACCATTCCCGGGGGCGACTACGATTACTCCAGCGGCACATCGATGGCAGCGGCCTATGCGGCGGGTACCGCAACCCTTATGCTGGCCGGCTGCCCGGACCTGAACGCGTTGGACGCGCGCACGGTACTCGTAGAGTCGGCTCAGCCAACGGCCTCTCTGACTGGTCAGACCATCTCTGGAGGTCGTGTACACGCGGATAACGCCATCAAGAAATGCAATGTTCCGGCATTCACGATGTCCACGACGCCAGCGACCGTAGAGATTGCCCAGGGCGGAACGGCCTCGATCACTGTCCAGATCGCCCCGACTGGAGGGTTCTCAGACACGGTCTTTCTTGGGGTGAGCGGAGGCTATCCCGAAGCCCTGTTCAGCTATGTTTCCGGCGTGGTAACGCCACCCGCGAGCGACACGCTGACCATCCGGAATACACTCAACATTCCCCTGGGCACCTATCTGTTTTCTATCACTGGCACGGCCGGTGACGTCGTGCGCACAGCTCCGCTCTGGGTGGTGATAACGCGGGCGGTAAAGGGGAACCCACAATCTTCCCCGGGGCATTAGCCCTTGCTCAGATCCTCAAGGGCTTTGCGGATCTCGCCGGCCCGCGCCTGGCGGGTGTCCAAGCGCAGTGCCTTTTCCAAGAAAGTGCGAGCACGTGCCTTATCGCCTAGCTTTCCGTAGGCCATTCCTAGGTGAAAGTTGTACTCGACGTTGTCCGGAGAAGTCTTGACGGCACCCTCAAGCAGATCCACGGCGGAGCGATACGTTCCCTTTTGATAATAGGCCCAAGCCAGGGTGTCGGCAGACACGGGTGAGTCAGGCATGCCCCGCCGCGCAATCTGGGCAAGTGAAAGGGCCACGTCGATGTCACGCCCCTGCTCAAGCAGCAAATACGCAAGATTGTTGGCTGCCATGGGGTTCTCCGGCTGCGCGCTCAGCGCCTTGCGATACAGCTCCTCTGCACGCGCCGCATTATTCCGGTGCTGCTCCAGGGATCCCAGAAGGACATACGCGCGGGCATCGCGGGGATTGGCCTCGATGTATCGCTGGTAGCTCGCCATGGCCTTGTCCGTTTCGCCGCGGGCAAGCTGAAGGCCGGCCAGAGTCTGCAACGCCTCCAGACTGTTGCGGTTGAGTTCCAGCGCCTTTTGCAGGGCCGCTTCCGCCTCTGCCAGGTTCC